>NZ_JBEXMX010000023.1:0-63989 GCF_040610755.1 Gordonia sp. NPDC003585
GGTGAGGGTTCAGTCCGACCGTCGAACGATCGCAACGCGGCGTCGATCCCCGCCCGTCCGATCCAATACGCGCTCCCGGCATCGCCGACAAGGTGACCCCAGCCGTCGACGCGCCACGTGCCCGCCGGCCCGACGCCGAGTGCGACGACCCCGGTGCCGACCGCGCAGGTCACACCGTCGGCGAAGCGGTTCGCGGCGAGATATGCCGACACCGAGTCGTGTGCAAGGACGACGGCGGTGATCCCGAGGTCCGACACCATCGCGAGTAGCGAATCCGGCCGTGCGTAATCGGGTGTCAGACCCGATACACCCGCTGCGAGTGCCGACACCGGGCCCGACGAGGGTGCCAGCACCGTTCGCGCGATGGCGGCGACCTGCTCCACGACGGGCCGATCGGTGTACACCGGCTCGGCATCATGATCGTCGTGACCGTCGGACCTGTGTACACGTACGCGCGTGCCCGTCTGCCCGGCGTCGATGATGATGCGCGAGCCTGCAGTCATGGCTCGACGCTAGCGTGTCAGGCCACCTCGCTGATCGTCTTCGGCATCGTCACGAGGGTCGCGTCGTTGGCGCGGTGGATCGGATGCAAGGACACGCGATGGCGGGCGCCGGCCTCGGCCAGCATGTGCGCCCAACCCTCGTCGCTCGTGCTGATCCCGTCGACGCCGGGCCGCGTCAGCAAACACGCCACCGACACCGATCCGTCGACGGTTGCGATCTCGCCCAATCGGTTCATCAGGAGGTCGGCGAGCCGGGCGTCGGGCGTGGCGGGCAGGTCGAGCTTGTTGGCGGCCGGAATGATCCGGCAGTCGTCGTCGACGAACACGAACCAGAGCAGGCGCTCGGAGAAACCCAGAGGTCCCATCAGAGCTCGCCAACGTTGACGAAGCTGTTCGGTGCCGTGGAACGGCTCGGTGACGGTGTCGATGTGCGGAATCGGGGTGTGTTCGGTGAATGTCATGGACAGATCCTCACGGCTTGAGGGCGCCAACCCGAGAACTCCATCCACAGGAGGCAGTCGCTGTGGAACGTCGGGTTGACCAGCGGTCGGTCGTGCGCATGCCAGACTGGTATCCGTGAACCCGTTGCGCGCCACCGCGGTGAAGATCGGATCAATTCCGTGGATGCCCACTTATCTTCCGCAGATCGTCAAGTGTGACAGCGCTTTACAGAAGCTCACCGGGCATCGTGTGGGATTGCTCGACATCGCCACCTTGCCGAACATCACCATGGAGGTCGTCGGCAGATCGAGCGGGGTCGTCCGGACGACTCGTCTGCTCGCGGTACCCGACGGGGACGACTGGGTGATCGCCGGGTCGTACTTCGGTGGTCCGAAGATGCCGCAGTGGGTGTTCAACGTGCGGGCCGCCGACACCGTCGAGATCTCGAGGCACCGACGATCCTGGACCGCGGTTCCGACCGAACTCGACGGCCCCGACCGCGAACAGGCATGGCAACTGTTGAGGGCGGTATGGCCGAATTTCGACCTCTACGAGCAACGCACCGACCGGCGAATCCCGGTGTTTCGACTGCGGCCGGCGGAACACACCTGAGCGGCGTTACTCGCCGGTGAACTCGGGTGCGCGCTTCTCGAAGACTGCGGTGATGGCCTCGGTCAGATCGTTGCTCGGCAGGAATGCCGAGTTCCACGCCGCGACATAGCGCAGGCTGTCATGGACGGCGGCACTGCGCGTGTGGTCGAGCACCGCCTTGATGCCGTGCACCACCAGGGGCGGATTCGTGGCGATCTGGGCGGCGGTCTCCCGGGCGAGCGCGAGAACCGCGTCCTGGTCGTCGGCCACGTCGTTGACGAGTCCGATCTTCTCGGCGCGAGCAGCGTCGATGTCCTTGCCGGTCAGTGCCAGTTCGCGCAGGTGGCCGTCGTTGAGGATGAGCGGCAGACGCGCCAAACTGCCGACGTCGGCGACCATGCCGACCTTGACCTCACGAACGCTGAACCTGGCGTCGGCGCTGGCATACCGGATGTCAGCAGCGGCGATGAGGTCCACACCACCACCGATGCACCACCCGGAGATCGCGGCGATCACCGGCTTGCGGCAGTCGGCGACCGCGGTGATCGCGTTCTGCAGTCCGCGCAAGCTGTCGAGGAACTCGGTCCGCGGTCGCGCCTTGGCTCCGTCGGCGAGCACCGACGACAACGTGCCGCCCATGGCGACGAGGTCGAGTCCGTACGAGAAGTGTCGTCCAGAGCCGGTGAGGATGACCGCGCGGACGTCGTCGTCGGCGTCGAGCTGTCCGAACAGTTGAGGCAACTCGCTCCAGAAGTCCGGGCCCATGGCGTTGCCCTTGCCCGGCCCGGTCAGGGCGACTTCGGCGATGTGGTCGGCAACGGAGACCTCGAACGCTTTCCACGCGTGTTCACTCATGCGGCTGAGACTACCCGGCGCACTATGGCGACCTACATATGGGTGGACCGCCCGCGCGGTCGATCGAGAAGGCCTGTTACAACCGAGTGAGGTTTGGTGAGTCAGTGACGTTGGTGAGTCGGCGTGATACGGCTCGAGGCGACGAGGAGTGCCCGTATGAGCGGCTATATCCAGGAGGACATCGATCCGGAGGAGTTGCGGCACCGCACCGACACAGCGCGAGCGCTTGCCGATCGAGTTCGCGATCTCGTGTCGGCAACCGTCGTCACCGACGTCGACGACGCAGCGATCGACGACGCGCAGCGTCACATCGAGGCCGCCACCGCGATCCTGTCCGCCCGACGACTGCCCGGGTCGTTCGGGGTTCGATTCAACTCCGACTCGACCAAGCGGGCCTGGGGAAACGCGGTGGTGGGGGAGCGGAACCCGTTAGCTCCTCCGGTGGAGCTCGTTCACGAAACCGATTGCAGCTGGGCAGAATTCGCGCTAGGCCCACAGTACGAGGGGCCAGCGGGACTGGTGCACGGCGGGGTGATCGCCATGATCCTCGACCAGGTGTTGGGTTCGGCTGCCGAGCATGCCGGGTCGCCGGGCATGACCGGGACCCTGACCATCCGCTACGTTCGCGGCACGCCGCTGGGCGAGGTGCGGGTCCAGGCCAGCCTTGATCGGGTGGAGGGGGTCAAGTCGATCGTGACCGGGACTCTGAGCACCGCCGACGGGGTCTGCGCCGAGGCGGAGGGCATCTTCATACTCCCGAAATGGGCGCGCGGCAGGGTTTCCGAGCAACTCCGCAAGTCCGTGGGTGAGGGCTGACCTCACCGAATGGTCAAACGCTACGGATCAACGCGGCCCGGCCGTCATCGGAACCCTCCGGATTGCTTGCGGTGCCACATGATCGGGTCTGGATCGAGTCCGGAGACGTCGACCCCTGCGTCGTGCAGCATCCAGCGGACGAGTTGTCGTCGGTGTGCGGAAAACGTCAGCACGTGGGCGACGATCTGCGACAGCAGGAACGACTCGGGTGGTTCGCACAGGGCGTCGACGATACGGTCCTGCCATGCGCCACGGCGGTCGATGTCCCGGATCAGGGCGAGCCAGCGTGCAGCGATGTCTTCATGGAGGTCGGTGAGTGCTGCGACATCGTCACGGGTGTCGGTCGACATCGCGCTACCCTCGATACTCGACAACCACGGAGCCTTGTCGCTGACGAGGTGAAACATGACCTCGCACAGTCGTTCTTCAGGTCCGCTCCAGGCGAGCACACGATGTTCCGGCAGACGCTTGCGTCGGTACTCGGTGTCGTCGAGAGCCTTCGCTGCGTCGAGCAGTATCGCGGTGTCGTCGAGGTCGTGTCGGACCATCATCATGGTGACGTTCCCGGCACCCTCGGTCACCGCGGTGCCGTTGTCGACGTACAGCACTGTCGGGGAATGGAAGTGGATGCCGTTGGGCGCGTCGAGCCAGTGGCCGCGCTCGCCGAGTGGGGGAATGCGGCTCGGACTGTGGCCATATGCACGAGTGAAGGCGCGTGCGAAGCCGTCGACGGATTCGTAACCGGCCGCGAATGCGACATCGGTGACCGACTCTTCGCGCTGCAACCCCCATGCTGCCCGTTCGAGCAACACCCGCCGGCGCAATGCAACCGGCGATTCACCCGCGCCACGATTCACCTGGCGGCTGAAGTGAAATGACGACGAGTACGCGTCGCGCGCCATCTCGTCGAGACTGTCGTTGCCGTCGGCGAGGACAGCGTCGAGGAGCTCGCGCAGCCGGTCGTGCGGTGGTGGCGTCATGCATCGAGTATGCGACTCGAACGGCCGCGCAGGCCCGACCGTTCTTGCCCTTTCGGCCGGCGGGACTCGCCGGCACCCGCGACAAACCGGCGCCTATTGGTAGAAGGCGAGTGCTGCAGCACTCGCCTTCTCCAATTCAACTCGAGTTCTCGGGTCAACCTGTGTAGTTGCCGGTGACCAACGGAAGGTCGGCGGTGGTGCGGATCCCGGCGGGGGCGTCGATGATCGCGGGGATGGCATTCACGATCCGGCCCGCTGCTGCCACGATTGCCGCGTGATTGTGGTCGCCATGCTCGCTGGTCGGGCAGATGTCGACCCGATAATTCGGTTCGCCGACGATCTCGACGCGATAGCACCCGCCGGGTTGCGCGGGCTGCGCCCAGTCGGGGCGCAGATCCTCGCGCAAGCGGTTGACGTGTTCGATGACGATGACGGGTTTGCCGTCCACCTTGCCGATGATCTCGAACCGCACTGCGGCGCGGCTCCCCCTGGCAATCGTGCCCGCAGCGATCTCGAATTCCTCAGGAGCGGGCTCACTTTCGTGGATCTCCTCGATCTCGTCCACCTCCACCCCGAGACCGGCGGCGAGCTGGCGAATGGTGGTTCCCCACGCGAGGCCGAGGACACCCGGAAGGAACAGCATCGGAGTTTCGTCGAGCGGTTTGCCGAAACCCATCACGTCGAACATCACGGTTGCGCCGTCATACGTCGCGTAGTCGGCAATCTCCATGCACCTGATCTGCTCGATCCGCTGACACGTACTGGCGAAGGCGAAGGGAATCAGGTCGTTCGCGAAGCCCGGGTCGACGCCGGTGATGAAGATGCTCGTGTCGTTGTCGCGCGCCACCGTCTCGAGCTTGGTGATTGCCTTCTCGGGCATCACGCCCCATGGAAACTGCAACGTACCGGGGGCCGACCCGACCACATCGATACCCGCGGCGAGGAGGCGCCGCACGTCGTCGAAGGACTCGATCGGACGCGTGTCGCCCATGGCGCAGTACACAACACAGTCGGGATTCGACGCGATCACGCCGTCGAGGCCTTCGGTGGCTTGCACTCCCGTGACGGTGTCCACGCCCGCCAGGATGCCTGCGTCTTGTCCGACCTTCGTGGCGGTGGAGACGCCGACGGCGGTCAGTTCGAATCGGGGATCCGCGATGAGCTGACGCAGGGCGAGTCGACCAGCGTTGCCGGTGCCGACGAGGCCGACACGAATCGGGGTGGCGACGGACATGAAGAGGTGCCTCCTTGCACTCGTTTGACCGGAAGACCGAGGTCAGGTGTACAGCTGTCCGGACTTCTGTCCATATCAGTAGAGCACGTTTGCCCCGACTTCGGTAGAACGTGTTCTCATTTGGCTCTGACCGCTGTACTCTTGCTCGCCATGGGACGCGTAGACGACAAAGTTGCAGTGATCACCGGTGGCTCACGGGGGATGGGTGCCGAGCATGCCCGGGCGCTCGTGGCCGAAGGTGCGAAGGTGGTGATCGGCGACATCCTCGACGATGAGGGCAAAGCGCTCGCCGACGAACTCGGTGATGCGGCGCGCTATGTGCATCTCGATGTCACCTCGCCCGAGGACTGGCAGGCGGCGGTCGCGACGGCGGTCGACGACTTCGGCAAGGTCAATGTGCTCGTGAACAACGCCGGCATCGTGAACGGCTCCACCCTGCAGAAGTTCCGGCTCGACAAGTGGCGCCAGATCCTCGACGTCAACCTCACCGGAACCTTCATCGGTATCCAGACCGTCGCCGACCCGATGATTGCTGCGGGCGGCGGATCGATCATCAATGTGTCGTCGGTGGAGGGTCTGCGCGGAAGTCCTTGGGCACACGGGTATGTGGCGTCCAAGTGGGGTGTGCGCGGCCTGGCGAAGTCGGCGGCCTTGGAGCTTGCGCCACACAACATTCGGGTCAACTCGATCCACCCCGGCCTGATCCGGACGCCGATGACCGAGGGGCTGCCCGAGGACATGGTCAAGGTGCCGCTGGGGCGGGCAGCCGAGTCGAGCGAAGTGTCGACCTTCGTGGTGTTCCTCGCGAGTGACGAGTCGTCGTATGCGACGGGTGCCGAGTTCGTGATGGACGGTGGCCTCAGTGCCGATGTCCCACACAAGTGACACGAGCGGTCAACCGCTCGTGGTGGTTTCGGGAAGCAGAACCGGGATCAGCCACACGTAGGCGACCATCCCGATGAGTTCCACCAGGGTCTGGGTCACCACGGCCGCGCCGGCAACCTCGAACCCGGCGGGCAGTGCGAGCGCGAGCGGCAGCACCACCAGTGAGTTGCGGGTGGCTCCCGAGAACACCACGGCCCGGGCCGATGCCACGTCGAGGCCGAAGGCGCGTGCCACGGCAATGCCCGCAAACGCCATCACGATCAGGAACGCTGCATAGATCGGCATGATCGCGACCAGATCACCGAAGTTCTCGTCGACGCGGGGAATCTGCGAACAGGTCACGACGGCGAGCACCGCCATCATGAGCGGAACCATCGTCGCCGTGGCGCCTTTCGTAAAGACCGCACCCGGACGGGCCCGCGAGGCCCACGCCTGGGTCGCCCAGGCCAACGCCAGCGGTATCACGATCAGGAGGACGAACGCCTCGACGAACGGCTCGAGTTCAACCACGTCCACCGCGTCGTGCCCCAGAAATGCGAGCAGATAGAGCGGAGTGAGCAGCATCTGGATGATCAGGAGCAGGGGAGTCGCCGCGAGCAGGCGGCTCGCGGATCCGCCGGCCAGACCCGTGAACACGACCACATAGTCCACGCACGGGCACAGCAACACGAGCAGCACGCCGATCTGGATGGCGAGGTCGTCGGGAAGGAATTGCGACAGTCCGAATACGACCAGTGGCACGACGGCGAAGTTCACGACGACGATCGCGCCGAGGAATCGGTTGTCGCGCAGCGACTTTGCCAGGTCGGCAACCGGAATCTGCAGAAACGTCACGAACAACAATGCCGCGAGCAACGGGTTGATGGCCACGTCCAGCGATTCGGTGAACCTCGGCGCCGCGAGTCCCACCAGCACCCCGACGACGATGGCCATCAGATAAAGCGGTACCTGCACACGTTCGAGTCGATCGACGAACGCGACTGATTCGGTCATGGCGCCATTGTGCGTGACGGGTGTCCCCGGCCAGGTGCGAGCCCCATCAGCCCCTGGTGAGGTGACCTGTTGTCTGGCCGTCACGCCGTGCCGAAGATCCGATCGCCTGCATCCCCGAGTCCCGGCCGGATGAAACCGTTGTCGTCGAGCCCGCGGTCGACGGCGGCGGTGTAGATGGGGATGTCCGGATGCGCACCGTGCAGGACGTCGATGCCCTCCGGGGCCGCGAGCAGGCAGACGAATTTGATCGACTTGGGTCCGTACTCGCTGATGCGATCGACGGCGGCCACCGCGGAGTGGCCGGTCGCGAGCAGGGGATCGACGATCACCACATCGCGCTCGTGCAGATCGCTGGCCATCTTGAAGTAGTACTCGACAACCACCATGGTCTTCGGGTCGCGGTACAGCCCGATATGCCCGACTCGTGCGCCCGGGACCACCGACAGCATTCCGTCGGCAATCCCGGTGCCTGCGCGCAGCACGGCGGCGAAGACCAGCTTCTTGCCGTCGATCACGCTGGCCGTGGTGGTCTCGAGAGGCGTGTCGATGGTGATCTCGTGCATGGGAATGTCGTGTAGGACGTCATAGGCCATGAGCATGGAGATCTCGTTGAGCAGACGTCGGAAGTCGTTGGTGGAAGTCTCCTTTCGTCGCATCAGCGTCAGCTTGTGCTGTACGAGAGGGTGATCGATGACGGTCACGCTGCCCATTGCGTCCTTCCTCGGCGTCGCTGCCAAGTGGGTGGTCGACTCGATGGTCATGTCAGAAGACCGTCCCGTCGCTGATGATCGAGATCGGTGGCAGGCCGCTCCTCAGGCCCTGTGCCAGCTCACGGCCGGTCGCCCAGGTGCCACCTTCGAGTACGCAGGCGAGCGGCATCTGCTCCGCGGTCTGGTCGAGTGCGCCGCGCACATGATCGGCGAGTTCATCGAGCAGAGCGACGGTGAGTGCACGCCACTCCACGATGATCTCGTCGCCGACCCGCCACTGTTGCGCAGACCAATCGTCGTCGCGCAGTCGCAGCACACCGGTGTCCAGCAGGAGACCGCCGTTGCGGTACTCCGGCAGTCCGGTGAGCGCATCGAGCCCGGTCACGTCGATGCCTGACCAGCCAATGGGTTCGAGAAGCGAATACGTGAGCCATTGGGAGAGTTTGTGGAAGGGCATCCAGCCCGCTGTGTCACCGGTGCCGCTGACCGCACGGTGGTGCCAGCAGTCGCCGAGGTGGTGGCCGTCGAGCACGTTGTCGGCCGGCCAGACGGATCCCAGTGTGTCGAGGATCGCGACCAAGATGTCATGGGCGGCAATCGTTCCGTCCATCGACGCACGGAGACGATCATAGAGCCCGGCCGGTCGCGCGGTGGTGCCGAATGTCTCGGGTTGTGCGGCCATCGCGGTCCCGAGTCGGTGAAGCAGTTCCACCCGACCTGCGAGGCCGACGACCGGGTTGTCCGCGGTGACCTGGAAGGCGTTGCCGAGACCATCCACCGTGAGCGCTGCCAGGCCGTCGGCGTCGACCTGGTGGGGTCGACGGGGATCACCGGAGAAGAGGCCGCCGAAGAATGCATGCCAACTGGCGACGCCGAGACCTTCGGATCGCTGCAGCACGAGCCCGGTCGACGGCTCCCGAAACTGCCATTGTGCTCCTGCGCCGGCGTCGAGCAGCACACTCACGAGCGCGAGGTCGATCTGGGCTCGCGCATGATCGACCGCGTCGGTCCCGAGCGCGTCACCGACGCCGGCAAGGCGATCGATCCCACCCGCTTCGAAGTGACGCCATCGGCTGTGGAAGGGAATGTCGAGGTCGGGATACCGTTGTCGGGTTGTCGCGGCAACCAACGCGGCGGCATCGGGAATCATGTTGTCCTGCACGATGAACCACGGGGAATCGCCCTGGCGTGCGCGCTCGAGCAACTGGCCCGACCGTTGCCGAATCGCGGTCGTGGACCGCAACGTGGTGACCGCGGTCGGCAGACCGATATGGACGTCGGTGTTGACGGCCCCCATCACCCCAGCCCCCGACCCTTGACCTTGCGCAACTCGTCGGCATCGGGGACCGGACCAGGAGTGAAGTATCCGGCCGCCATCTTCGCGTCGATCTCGACACGGGCATCGGCCGGGACCAGTTCATCGGGGATGTTGACCCGCTCGCCGACCTCGATGCCCGATCCGGTGATCGCGTCGTATTTCATATTGCTCATCGACACGAGTCGATGGATCTTGGTGATGCCCAGCCAGTGCAGAACGTCGGGCATCAACTCCTGGAATCGCATGTCCTGCACACCCGCCACGCATTCGGTGCGCGCGAAGTACTGGTCGGCGGTGTCGCCACCCTCTTGTCGTTTCCGCGCGTTGTAGACGAGGAACTTGGTGACCTCACCCAGTGCCCGGCCCTCCTTGCGGGAGTAGGCCACCAAGCCCACGCCGCCACGCTGGGTGCCCTGGATGCACTCCTCGATGGCGTGAGTGAGATATGGACGGCATGTACAGATGTCGGAGCCGAACACGTCCGAGCCGTTGCACTCGTCATGTACCCGGGCGGTGAGTTCGACGGCGGGGTTGGCCAGGTCGCGGGGGTCGCCGAAGATGTAGATCGTCTGGCCGCCGATCGGCGGCAGGAACACCTCGAGGTCGGCTCGCGTGACGAGTTCGGGGTACATGCCGCCGGTCTCCTCGAACAGGACGCGGCGCAGTTCGGCTTCGCTGCAACCGAATCGGGCCGCGACGCCCGGGAGGTGCCACACCGGTTCGACCGCGGCCTTGGTCACGAGCGCAGCGCCGTTGTCGAGCAGCACCGTGCCATCGGGGACCAGTCGCCCCTTGCCGATGGCCTCGGTGACCTCGGGCAGAATGACATGGGCCTTGGTCACCGCGATGGTGGGCCGGATGTCGTAGCCGTCGGCGATCGCGGCGGGGAAGTACTCGGCGACGCCCGCACCCCACGGGTCGAGGCTGACGATCGCATTACCGTCACCCCACTGTGGATACGGGCCGATGAGGTCGGTGGGCGAGGTGTTGGTGAGGTCGGCGCGGTGATCGCGGGACAACGCCCCGGCGGCCACCGCGAGCGCCCGATAGACGCTGTAGGAGCCGCTATGCGTGCCGATGACGTTGCGGTGTGCGCGGGTGCCGGTGGTGCCGATGATCGGACCGCGCTGCGATGCGGTCGGCGCACCCCACTCGACGGCAGGGGCGTCGAATCCGCCGCTGTGCGAGGTCAGCCGAATGTGCCCGAGTGATCGGTGTTGTGAGCTCGTCATTGCGTGATCCTCACTGTGGGTGGCTGCGTTCTCCGGGCTGTGCGGGGAGAAATCGCCAGCTTAATCATCGAACGCCGATCGCGCCGGATACAACGACGCCCCGCGACGTGGTCGCGGGGCGTCGTTGTCTACCAGGTGGATCAGGCGGTTGGATCAGGCAGTTGGATCAGGCGAGGTCGTAGCGGTCCAGCGTCATCACCTTGTCCCAGGCGGCGATGAAGTCCGACACGAACTTCTCCTTGGCGTCGTCCTCGGCGTACACCTCGGCGAGTGCGCGGAGTTCCGAGTTCGACCCGAACACCAGGTCGGCGCGGGTGCCGGTCCACTTCTGCTCGCCCGACGCGAGGTCGGTGCCCACGTAGGTCCCGTCATCGGCCGGCGACGGCTTCCACGAGGTGGCCATGTCGAGAATGTTGACGAAGAAGTCGTTCGTCAGCTGTCCCGGCTTGTCGGTCAGCACGCCGTGCGTCGAGGCCTGGTAATTGGCTCCCAGCACGCGAAGGCCACCGACGAGGACGGTCATCTCCGGTGCCGACAGCGTCAGCAGGTTCGCCTTGTCGACCAGGTTGTACTCCGCGGAGAGCTCATTGCCCTTGCCCTCGTAGTTGCGGAAACCGTCGTACTTGGGCTCGAGGTGAGCGAACGAGTCGGCGTCGATCGACTCCTGCGTCGAGTCGGTACGACCGGGCGTGAAAGGCACCGACACATCGAGTCCGGCGTCTCCGGCGGCCTTCTCGATGGCGGCGACACCACCGAGAACCACGAGGTCGGCAAACGACACCTTGGTGCCGCCCTCTGCGTTGAAGGAATCGGCGATGCCTTCCAGCGCCGAGATCACCTGCCGCAGTTCATCGGGCTGGTTGACCTCCCACCCGACCTGCGGCTGCAGACGGATGCGCCCGCCGTTCGCGCCACCACGGAAGTCGCTGCCGCGGAACGTCGATGCGGCGGCCCACGCCGTCGAGACCAATTGTGCGACAGTCAGTCCCGAGGCGAGGATCTGAGCCTTCAGCGAATCGATGTCCGCATCGGAGATGACCGCACCGTCCTGGGCGGGAACGTTGTCCTGCCAGACGTAGGTCTCGGTCGGCACGAGCGGACCGCGATAACGGATGGCCGGACCCATGTCGCGATGCAGCAGTTTGAACCACGCCTTGGAGAACTCCTCGGCGAGTTCTTCCGGATGGTCGAGCCAGCGCCGGGTGATCTCGCCGAACGCCGGATCGAACCGCATGGTGAGGTCAGTGGTGAGCATCGCCGGATGCGTCTTGCCATCGCCCTGCGCCATCGGCACCGAGTTCGCCCAGCCGTTGTCCTTCGGGCGCCACTGCTGGGCACCGGCCGGGCTGTGGTACATCTCCCACTCGTTGCTGTAGAGGATCTCCAGGAACGAGTTGTCCCACTTGGTGGGCGTGTGCGTCCAGGTGACCTCGAGGCCACTGGTGATGGCGTCGTTGCCGCTGCCGGTGCCCTGCGGGTTGATCCAGCCCAGACCCATCTCTTCGATTCCCGCGGCCTCGGGCTCGGGGCCGAGCAGTTCGGCGTCACCGTTGCCGTGTGTCTTGCCGAACGTGTGGCCGCCGACGATCAACGCTGCGGTCTCGACGTCGTTCATCGCCATCCGGCCGAAGGTGTCGCGGATGTCCTGTGCGGCCGCGAGATAGTCGGCGCTGGCGTTGGGGCCCTCCGGGTTCACGTAGATGAGACCCATGGTGGTGGCAGCCAGTGGCTTCTCCAGGTTGCGCTCGCCGGAGTAGCGCAGGTTGGTGCCCAGCCACGTGGATTCGGCACCCCAGTACACCTCTTCGGGCTCCCATTCGTCGGGCCGGCCGAACGCGAATCCCTTGGTGGGCAGGCCCATGTCCTCGATCGCCACGTTGCCGGCCAGCACCAACAGGTCCGACCACGACAGTGCCTTGCCGTACTTCTTCTTCACCGGCCACAGCAGCCGTCGCGCCTTGTCCAGGCTCACGTTGTCCGGCCACGAGTTCAGCGGGGCGAAACGCTGCATTCCAGTGCCTGCGCCACCGCGGCCGTCCTCGACGCGGTAGGTACCCGCTGCGTGCCAGGACATCCGGATGAAGAAGGGGCCGTAGTGGCCGAAGTCGGCGGGCCACCAGGGCTGTGAGTCCTTCATGAGCGCCTTGAGGTCGGCCACGAGCGCGTTCGCATCGAGATTCTCGAGTTCGGCGTCGTAGTCGAAGTCGGCGTCACGCGGCCGGATGACGTCGGGATTGTGAGCGAGGATGCGCAGATTGAGACGATCGGGCCACCACTGCTGGTTGCCACCGCCCTCGACGGGTGGCCTGATGTGCATCGGACAACCGCTTTCGCCTGCCTCCGTCTGCGCTTCTCCGATCGGGGGATGGTCGGGGGTTTCGTCAGCCATGGTTTTGACTTTCCTTTCGGGAGTTGGTGATTCGGGCTGTGATCACGGTTGTGATCCCGAAGTGTTGACGGTTACCGAACAACTGGGGCACAGGCCCCAGTAGACGACTTCGGCCTCATCGAGGACAAAGCCGTGGTCATGGGATGCGGTGAGGCAGGGTGCGTCGCCTACCGCGCAGTCCACATCGCCGATGGCGCCGCAATTGCGGCAGACGACGTGGTGATGGTTGTCGCCGACTCGTGCCTCATACCGGGCGACATGTCCCGCCGGTTGGATGCGCCGGATCAGGCCGGCAGTGGTGAGGGCACCGAGTACGTCGTAGATCGCCTGTAGCGACACGTCGGGGAGATGCGCGCGGGCGGCGCCGCAGATCGTGTCGGTGTCGGCGTGGGGGTGGTCGTGTACGGCGCCCATCACCGCGACGCGTGGTCGGGTCACGCGCAGACCTGCGGTACGCAAGAGATCCGCGTACTCGGCTGCTGAGGGCATGTCGGTCAGTATGCCATCGTTTTCTGGAGTGATTCAGGTTTTGCCGAGATTTCTTGTGATCGATCGCGATGCGCGGCCGCGTAGCGTGGAGAGCATGGCTCGCACCGTCGCAACCTCAGAAACCGTCGACCTCGCTGAACTGCTGGACTTCGTCCGACCCCGACATCGTATGCTGCTCAGCACTTTTCGCGCCGACGGAAGCCCTCAACTATCGCCGGTCTCCGGCGGCGTCGACGACGATGGGCGCCTGGTTATCGCGACCTACCCGAACCGCGCGAAGACCCGAAACGCCCAGCGCAACCCAAAGGTGAGTGTGTGCGTGCTGTCCGATGAATGGAACGGCGGGTGGGTTCAGGTCGACGGAGACGCTGAGGTTCTGCACATGCCCGACGCCGAAGACGCCCTGGTCGACTACTTCCGCAGCATCGCGGGCGAGCACTCCGACTGGGACGAGTATCGAGCGGCGATGCGACTGCAGAACAAATCGCTCATCCGGATCACCCCGACGCGCTGGGGGCCGGTGGCCACCGGCGGTTTCCCGGCCGACGTCGCCGAGCGAATGGATGCGGCCGACGGATAATCGTGGATCTCGGGAGGACCTCCACTTTTGCCGCTGAGGCGCGACGAGCCTCGAAGCCGCTACTCGCGAGACCCTGTTTTCTGCAGCCCCGACACCACTCGGTCCGCCGCGTTTACCCAGGTCAGCGCGGCGGTCGCCGAACTCTTCGGATCAGCGACCCACCCGCCGCCTGCGGCGGCGATCGTGGAGGCGGGAAGAGGGCCGTGGAGCGCGGCGCGGCGACGATGATCCACGAAAAGTAGGGGAAGAAACTCGTCCCCTATCCCTGGAGTCTTCCCCGCGAATTTTCTCGCGGACGACTCAACAAGCAGGGGCAGAAAGTAGGGGAAGGACCTTCCCCTACTTTCAGTGGTCCGGTGGCTCGCCGACGTGGCCCGTTCGCCTGTCCTTCGAGGTATCCCGCGGCCGGCGCCTCGGGCACCTCAGCGAGCGGTGGGGTGGTGGACGCTTATGTGCAGGTCAGAGCGCTAGTCACCGAACTCTTCGCTCTGACCACACCCTGTGTCGAATCGGCTCACCTGTGTGCTGCAGCACACAGATCCTCCAACAAGACACAGGGTGCCCGTCGCACCTCCGATCAAACGACGACAGGGTCGCATTTACCCAGTTCAGAGCGTTGGTCACCACACTCTTCGAATCAGCGCAGATGGCCGGCGGCGACCGCGAGGTTCATGCGAAGGATCTCGATCGCGAGATCGGGGTCGAGCTTCGCGACGACATCGTGCTCGGTGTGGACATCGGTGTTCGCGGAATCGTCGGCCTCGATGGTGAGCACGGCGGGCAGTCCGGCGTCGATGAAGGGGACGTGATCGCTGGCGAACGGGTTGAGGGAGGTGGTGACGGCGAGGTCGGTCCACGTGGCCGCGGCCACCACGAGTTCGTCGATCAGATCTCGCGAGGGTTCGCCGCCTTCGACCATGACGCCGGGGTCCGCTGTGTTGCGCCGCGCGATCATGTCCATGTTGATGACGGCGGTTATCCGCGCGCGGTCGTGCGGGTCCAACTGCCGCACATGGTGGATGCTCCCTAACAGGCCCTGCTCCTCGCCGCCGAAAAGGATCAGACGCAGGTCGCCGGACCAGGTCTCGGTGGACAGGACCCGCGCGAGTTCGAGCACGCCCGCCGAGCCGCTCGCGTTGTCGTCGGCACCGGGAGCCGGTAGCGCAGCGCCACCTCGGTTGACGGAGTCCAGATGAGCGGTGATCAGCGTGAGTCCGCGTTCACCCGACGACGACCCCCGGCGATCGGCTATGCAGTTCACTGTGTCGCCTCCGCCGGGAATCGAGAACGGCTGGCGGGTCACGGTATACCCGAGCGAGGTGAACACATCCGCTGCGGCCGAGAGTGTCGCGGTGAACTCGGGGCGGGTCGAATGGCGGGTCGGCGGGGCGGTGAGTGTGTCGACCGTGTCTTGATACTTCTCGCGCGACAACTGTCCCAGGAGCTGCGTGGTGAACTCGTCGCGTTCACGCGCGGTGACCACGGGGTGCGCGAGTTCGACGTCGATCCGACGACCCCTGGACTGTCGGCATGAATGCAGGACCGGTGTTGTCGGGAGCGTATCCGGGTTTCTCATGTGCTCTCTCCGACGTCGAGTTCGAGCCGTTCGGGGCTCAGGTGAACCAGACGCATGGTCCGAATGGCGCCCGAACCATCGTGGATATGCAGCTTCTCGAGGTCGGCGTCGGCCGACCACGTCGCCTCGTGCGCCTCGGGTGCGTCACCGCGCCCGAGGGCGAACTCGGTGACACTGCCGTCGTCATGGAGTTCGATGCCGCGGCGTCCGCGGGCCGCCGGGAAATCGTAACCATCCGGCCGGTAGACGCGAACGTGGTCGTGATCCTCCTCGAAGGAGTGCCACCACCGCTGGTTCAACCCGTCCATGGGTGCCTCAGGCGCCCGTCCAGAGTGCTTTGCGCGCGTCGTCCAGGCAGGCACGCATCCGTGCGACTTGGCCGGTGGTGAACATCACCATCACATCATCGTCGACATAGTCCATGTAGTCCATGAACAGATCACCGTTGGGTCCATTGGAACAGCTCAGCTTGGGAAAGGTCGGTTTGCCGGTGTTCTCCGACCCCTGGTTCGGTGTGTCATCGACCTCGTCGGTTCCGCCGCAACCGCTGCCGTCGTCGCCCCAGATGTGAAAGAGGTTCAGATAGTGGCCTACCTCGTGAGTCGCGGTGCGGCCCAGGTGAAATGGCTCCTTTGCGGTACCCAGAGTGCCGAATGCGGTGTAGGTGATGACCACGCCGTCGGTGTCGGCGGGTCCGCCGGGGAATTGCGCATAACCCAGCAGCCCGCCGGCCAGTCGGCACACCCAGATGTTGAGGTAGCGGTCGGTCGGCCATGCGTCTGCGCCGCGCGTGGCCGAAGACTTGACGGCGTCGTCTGCGGTGAAGTCCTTGCGGGTTGTCTTGGTCCGCGTGATGCCGTCCGTCGGCTTTCCGTCGGGGTCGACGGTCGCGAGTTCGAACTGCACGCGGGCGTCGGCGACGAGGTCGGCGAAGACGTCGGGAACCGTTGAGACATCCGGATTGGTGGCTCGATAGTCGAGGTTGAGGACATCGATCTGGCTGCGGATCTGTTCGTCCGAGATGTCCTCGGCCTGAATCCGGTGCACGACGTGCACGACAACCGGAATGGTGGCCACCTCGGTGCTCGTGCGTTCCAGGCTCACCAGACGAATGGTCGCGTTCTCGAGTTCGGCGCGGGCGCTGCGGTAGGCCGCGGATTCGGTCAGCAATCGGCGATGGACGGCCATCGCGCCACAGTGACGTACGGGGCGTTCGGTACTGGTCATGTTCAACTCCTAACAGAGAATGAGGTTTTCTGGGCGGATCAGTTCGCGTGGTGTGCCCGTGGATTCGACGTGTTCGAGCGGATCCGCCGCGATGTAGGGCGAGAGTTCGAGTCCGGTCAGGTCTGCGATCCGACGGACGGGGACCTGGTAGGTGCGATAGGCCCCGTAGGAGAACGACTCCGGACCGGCCGCGAACTCGTCCAGCAGCGCGGCCTGGCTGAGCAGGTACGCGGTGGATGCCAACGTGTGCCTGTCGGTGACGATGGTGACCACCTTCCAGAACTGGCGGGGGAGTGACACCCCGCGGTAAGGCGGGTCGTCGGCGGCGAGCACCGGACCGGTGAGGACGCTGACCTTGAGGCCGTGAGTGGCGCTGTTGCGCAAGACGTAGTCTTCGAGGCCGAGCCACAGGGTCGAACCGGCATTGAATTCGTGGTGCTGCGGTGTGCAATTGGTGAAGTGGAACGTGTCGTCGTTGGCGGCCTTGGCGTTTGGTCCCCACGCCGGGTCGAGTCGTCGGACCAGGTGACCTCGATCGAGGTTGTTGGCGAGGTACAACTCTTTGTCGGTCTGCTCACCGGCGGGTAGCCGAGGATCGGCGATCCAGCGATCGGATTCGCGGGGCAACTCGGCGGGTTGGTTGCCGTCGATGTTGACGGCGGTGAACATCGCCATCCGGCGAACGCGGTTCATCACCACGCTGAAGTGGTGATACCGCAGTTCACTCGATGCCAACGCAGCCAGTCCGGGGCCGACGGTCGGCAACGGCGCCCGAAGTGTCGGATCGAGGAAACCGGGGTCGTAGCCGGCCCGGGTGCTGTAATCCGGATCGATGGAGATCGCTTCGGCAGCAACGCTGTTCACCGTGATGGGAGTGGGCTCGGCGACCCGGAAAGTGATCTCGAGCGGCAGGCGTATCGTCGACACTCCGTCGGGCACGTCGACGGCGAGTTCCGGCGGACGCGGTTGCCGGGCAGGTGCTGCTGCAGCGGTCGGCGCCGCCTCCGAGCGGCCGCTGCCCGCGGGACCGAGCAGAACGTCGAGCAGGGCCTGCTGTTCGGTGGTGAAGGATTGTGTGCGAAGGTAATTCAGGATGCTGCTGATCCGGACACCCTCGTTCAGGAAGCCGCCGAACTCCGATCGCTCGGGGGCGGGCACGCTGGCGTGGTGGAGCGCGACCACTTCCCATTGATCGTTGAACACCGGTGAGCCCGACGAACCCGGTTCGGTGTCGGCGCTGTAATGCACGAATCCGTCGGGGATGTCGATGAGTTTGTTCTCGCGCAGTACGATCTGCTTCTTGCGGCCACCCGGATGCTGGACGATGGTGACGTTCTCGCCGATGATCACCGTTCCCTGCGCGGCGGTCAGACGGTTGAATCCGTAGCCTTTCAGCGTGCCGCTGTCGTCGGTCACGGCCACCAGGGCGAAGTCGCGTTGACGATCTGCGACGAAGAACTTGTCAGGATTGAGTTGGTAAGTGTGCGAGGATAACTCGGTTCCGCCCGCGCCGTCCTGATAGTCGAACTCGATGAGGCTGATGCGCGCCGTTTGTGCGTCGGGCAGAACGTGATGGTTGGTGAGCAGGAGGTCTGGGGTCACCAGAAAGCCCGTACCGTATCCCTGCAGATGGCCTGAGGCCGCTCCGATCTGGACCCGGCCGATGGCGCGCGCTGCCAGTACCCCGTCATCGAGGTATCTGACACCGAGGAAGTCGGCGGTGTTGATGATGCGCTCGAGCTCGGCCGACGGTGCGGCAACCGCCGCGGCCGTTTCTTCGACGCCGAGCTCGATTGTCGGCTGCGGTTGCGCCTGAGCGGTCGGCGAGTAGTAGTCCGCGATGCGCGCCAAGCGCTTTCTGATCCGTTCCGGATCGTCGGCCTCGGCGAGGCCGTTCGACCTGGCGAGCACTTCCTCGTGCTGCCGGCGACTGGTGGATCTGTCCTGCAGGCGTCGGGCGGCAGCCGCCACCTGGAGGTCGTGTTCGGAATCGAACGCGCCCTGCGCGGACGGGGTGGGGGAGACGACGGTCATGGTGGCACCTCGGGTCGCTGAGTTGTCGCGATGCAACGAGTATCCGGCGCTCGTTGGAGCACAACATGAGTAGACGGCTACCCGAATTCCTGGCTCTGACGACCTCAGGTGCGCGTCGGGGCTGCGACGGCAAGGTAGCCGACGGTCCTATGATCGAGCCATGGTCGTCGTCGAGATCCTGCCGAAGTGTTGCTTCGTCGACGCCGGTCGGAGGTGACGATGGATCTCGACGACGCCGCGGACGAGCTCTTTGGGCTGATGCCCGCTGAATTCGTCTCGCGCCGAAACGAACTCGCCAAACAGGCGAAGGCCGACGGCGACCCCGAGTTGTCGTCGGCGATTCGCGGACTACGACGGCCAACACATTCGGCATGGGCGCTCAATCAGTGGGTGCGGTCCGACCCGGATGGGGTGGCGGCGCTGACCACGCTCGCTGCCGAACTCGCCGCGGCCCAACGACGTGGTGAGATGGCCCGGGTGCGTGAGTTGTCGCAGCAGCGACAGACTGTGGTTTCCGACAGTGCAGCTGCGGTGGCCGATCTCGCGACCGATCGCGGCCTGCCGATGTCGGGTGGCGCTGTCGGTGAGGTGTCGGCGTCGTTGCGGGCAGCGATTGCCGACGAGGCGGTTGCGGCCGTGTTGACCGCCGGACGGTTCGTGACTGCGGTCGAGTACAGCGGGTTTGGTCCCGCGGGTGTCTTTCTCGTTCCCGACGCGGAACCGCCCACCGATGCCGCCTCGACTTCCGTCGAGCAAGCCGATGAGGATGAAACAGATGATCCCCGCGCAGCCGCGCGCGCCGAACTCGCCGCCGCCACCGAAGAAGCAGCACGTATCCGGGACGAACTCGAGCACGCAGGTGACACGGTGGACGAGGCCACCGAGAGCACCGATCGACTGTCGACGAAGGTCGAAGAGCTGCGAGTCCAGCTGGCGGCCGCGGACGAGGAACTGCTGTTTGCGCGTCGCAAGCAGGTCGCCGCGCGTGAGGCCTACGATGATGCGCAGACCCGGCTGCGGGTCGCGGAACAGCGTGTGCACACTGCGCGTCGGGATGCGGAAGCGTGAGGGAGTTCGCCGTGTCGCCGGCGAAGGGGAGCGAGGAAGCGGCGTTTCGCTCGCGATACGGCCCGTGGGCGAACGTGACACCCGGCGACGTGTCGGACCTGCTGGGTGATTTCGATCGTCCATGGTGGGTGGCAGGCGGATGGGCAATCGACGCGTTCACGGGCACCGAGCGCGATCACGAAGATTTGGACCTCTGTGTATTCCGCACCGACCTGGACGCGTTGCTTGCCGCGTTGGACGACCGATTGCACGCCTGGGCGACCGGCCTGCAGGGCAGTCTGTGGCCGGTGACGGGTGAATACCCGCTGCCCGGCGACTCGACGCAGTTGTGGTTGCGCGCCGACGCGACGTCGCCCTGGCTGCTCGATGTCCTGCTGACCCCGGACGATGATGGTCGCTGGGTCCATCGCCGTGACGGTTCGTCGGCCCCGCTCGACGAAGTGACTTGGCGGTCGGGCGAGATTCGCTACCTCGATCCGGAGATCGTGTTGATGTACAAGGCGAAGGCCAATCGTTCGAAGGATCTGTCGGACCTGCGCAGGGCGATTCCGCAGCTGGACGACCACGCCCGGAAGAGGCTGCGGGAGTTCCTCATTCACAGCCATCCAGGACACGCTTGGATCGGGCTTCTCGACTCCGCGTCGTAGGGTGGTTCGAGTGCAGTGGACCTCGGAGTCGGTGCTCGAGCAATCGAAACGGTGGCAGTCGTCTTGGCATCCGCCGGGATCCGACGTTGTCGTCGATGACCGTTGTGGCTACACCAACGACAGCGAGTCGTCGCGCCGAAGCACGAAGAAGTAGGGCTTGTCTGAACCCTTGAGATCCATGGCGCCGATCACCGCGTCGTCGGAGAGGCGGTGAAAGACATCGTTGATGGGCAACTGGTCGTAGATCATGGTCGCGGAGTCGACGCCGCGGTACCGAGTGGTTCGCAGGCGCGCCTTGGCGGATCGTGTCTGCGACAGGAGTCGGGTGGCGGCGATGGGCTTCACATAGGTGTGATTCTTGACCTGCGGCAACACTTTCGACACTCCTACACCGCTGAAGGCGAGGGCCGGGTTCATCGCCCACAATGCTTTGCCATCGCGGGTTCGGAACAGCAACGGGTGCACGGTCTCGGCGTCGACGAACTGTTTGCCCCACCAACCGCTTGCACCGAGCAATCCGTCGATGGGATGTCCGGTCGGCACCTCGGCACCGTGCCAGGTGCCGATCATGAAATCGGGTTCGACGGCGGCCGAGTCATCGAACAGTTCGGCCGCCTCAGCGAAGGTGGTCGGTACGGTCGGCATCAATTCGTGCAACTGCATGCCTTGGATCGTACGCGACATTGACACAGACTTGACCAAATGTCTCAAAGTCGACGCGACGTGCAGTGATCACTCGGCAGAGATGATGGCGATCTCGAAGACCAACGTGTCACCGGGTTGGATTCCGGCGTCTGGCGCCCCGTTCGGATAGGCGTCGGCGGGTGCCATCGCCACTGCGACGCGCGAGCCAACCTTTTGGCCGGCGATGGCCTTGCGGAAACCGGGCACCACCTCACCGAGCCCGAAGGGGGCCGGCTGTCCGCGCTGGTAGGAGCTGTCGAACGTGCGGCCGTCGCGGCCGTTGACGCCCTCGTAATTGACTGTTACATAGCTGGTTTCGGACACCACCGCGCCGGATCCGGTTTCCAGTGTGTGCACCTGGGTTTCGGTCACCGCGAACGGCGCGGTGATCGTGATCTTCGGCGGCGCGGTATCGGTCGAAGCGACCACCTCGGCCGTGCCGGTCGTGCCCTGGAAAGTCCAACTGGGCGGGTCGGCGGGATCGTCAGAGCTGCATCCCGCTGCGAAGACTGCGATCACGGTGGCGATGATCGCCAGGGCGACTACTTCGGCCGACCTCGGTCGGCGCTTGGCGGTGCGGGATCTCATGCGGTGAACCGTACCCGAGCGCACCGACCGCCGATCGGTGGTGTGTTCCTCGGCGGTCCGGTGCGATTGAGGACCGCAGGTGTCCCCGATGCATGTGATGGTGGATGTATTCCGAAGCAACGAAAGGTGGCGTCATGTCCAGCGAGGTCCAGGTGACGTTCGACTGCGGCGATCCAGCTGCGCTCGCCGCGTTCTGGGCCCACGTCCTCGGTTACCGGATTCAGGATCCGCCGGCCGGTCACCCGTCGTGGGACGAGTTTCTCGAGGCCGTTGGCGTGCCGGCCGAGCGGCGCAACGACGCTTCGGCGCTGGTGGACCCGGACGGCTCGGGGCCCCGAATCTTCTTCCAGCGCGTACCCGAGGGAAAGTCCGCCAAGAACCGCGTGCATCTCGACGTTCGCTCGGCGCCAGGATTAACCGGCGCCGACCGGATGGCAGCTTTGGAAGAGACTGCCGAACACCTGATCAGCCGGGGTGCGACCCTACTCGAGCGCCACGAACCGGCGCCACCGATGGCCGGCGGCCACATCGTCATGGCCGATCCCGAAGGCAACGAGTTCTGCCTGGACTGAATTCCACCCGACGGCCGAGGCACGACGGGCGCGGCCTCGTCGCAGAAACCGCACTTGTCGCCAGAAACCCCAGGTGTGGTCAGAAACCGCTGCTGCGCCTCGGGTATCTGACCAGACACGCGGTTTCTGAGATCGCGACACGCCGACGACCATTGGGGGGCACCGTACTCGTCCGATCAGTCGAGCCGCACCGACGCCGCGTCGACGAGGTCGCCGTGGTCGTCGGGTTGGTCGAACGTCACCCTGGCATCGCGTCCGTCGAGCTCAAGCGTCGCAATGGTATTGCCGAACAGCGGGCCGGCAACGTTGGTCCATCGCACGGGCAGAGGCTTTGATCCCCAGCGTCGGGCAAACGCCCGGGTTGCCTTGCCCACGCGGCTCGACCATCCATAGGTCAACACCGGTCTCACATAGGCAGGAACGTGGTTGTGGACGGGCGAACAGACGAGCTGATACACGCTCGTCTGTGTCGTCGTCGGCAGATCCACGCGCGCCGCGTAACTGTGGTGGACGTCGCCGGACAACACGGTGACGGTCGCCAGCGGATGTGCCGGGCGATCAGACGCCCCGACGATGAGCTCGGTGAGGCGCACGAACGAGTCGAAGAAGGCCGGCCAGTGCTCGAAATCTGCTGCCTGACGGATCTTTTCACCCAGACGACCGCGCCACCCGGGCCTGCCCGCGGCGAGTTCGTTGATCGTCTGCAGGTCACTGACCGCATAGGGCAACAACCACGGCAACGACGTCCCCAGCATCAGGTGATCCACATCCTCGTGTGCATCGGCGATCTGGTCTGCCAGCCAATCGAATTCACGTTCCCCGAGCATGGATCTGTGTCCATCGGTCAGAATGCGGCCGTTGCGAGAGTCGATCATGATCAGCCGGCTTCGTCCGAGATCCCAGCGGAAGCTGAACCGTACGCCCTTGCTGCCGTCGACCTCGGCGTCGGCGCGATCGGCCAGGTCGGCGAGGACGGGCCAGCGATCACCGGTGCCCGTGACGATCGCGCGGTAATCGGGATCGTCACGGAGCGTGTCGGCGCTGAGATTGCCGATGTGCTGATACACCCAGTACGACGCCAGACCCGCACGAATCCGATCGGGCCACCATGGGATGGACGCCATCTCGGCCCGCCAGACCGCCGACGTGTTCCAGTCGTCGCGGATGTCGTGGTCGTCGAAGATCATTGCCGTGGAAATCGTCGACATGATCCAGCGGATCTCGGGATCACTCCAGGTGTGGCGGTACAGGCTCTCGTACTCCCGAAAACTCACCACTTCGTCGGGCGGGCGTTTGGTGCGCACCGAACCTCGCCGCCGCCCGGCGAGGTGAGCACGGGCCTGCGGGGTCAGCTCGTCGGCGTACACCTGGTCGCCGAGGAGGATGAGGACATCCGGCCATTGGTCGACGGGCACGGTGGCAAGGCGCTTGGCGTACGAATCGAGCGCATCGGTGCCGAGCTTTTCATCGATCTTCGGTTCGCCGGTCTTCGGATAGCGACATGACCCGAAGATCACCTTCTTGCGGACGGCACCGCGCGGGCCCTGGGTACGAATGACGCTGCGCGGAAAGGTCGAATCTGCTTCCGGCCACACGACGTCGTCGTCAATGGAGACTTCGTAGTCGTAGGTCGAGTCCGGGGACAGGCCGTCGACGAGTACCAGCGCGTAATGGTGGCCCTGCACCTCGAAGGTCTGCGCACGACACCCCAACACGGTGACCTCACATGAGGTCGACGTCTGTACCCAGATCGACGCGGTGGTGTCGCCGACATGACGCAGGATGGGGCCGAGAAGAAGAGGCATCGATTCAGGGTAGGCGCTGCGGATGAGCAGTGCTGCCAAGTCGGGCGCCCCGGCGAGGCTGATGCCCTCGGCCGCCCGGTGATCGGCGCGCATGCGCGACCTCGGTGCGCGGCGGGTGGTAGGAAGGTCAGCCTGACAGGGCCTAGAGGTAGGTCCCGATCGGCACCGTCGCGGCATATCCCCGTTCACCGATCACGCTCAGCAGAGTTGCCGTGGTGACCGCTTCACCGTCGACGAGAACGGCTCGCCGAATCGCCTCGGACACATCGGCACCAGTCCGTTCGGCCGGGAACGCATCCACCACCCGCGCGACGTCGACGTCGGCCGACGGAAGGCGCCGCAACGTGGATCGCAGCATCGCCGCCACCGCCGCGTCGGTCGGCCAGCCCATCTCGACGATCGAATCGAACCGGGCGGCACGCGTCGCCGCATTGTCCAGCGACTTCGGATCGTTGGTGGTCGCGATGGTGAGCACCCGGTCTCGCTTGGTCGCGCCGTCGAGGGCCGATAGCAGCGAACCCAGACTCGAGTCGGAACCGCTGCCTCGCCGCTTGATGTGCAGATCGATGTCGTCGAGAAGCACGACGAGTGGTCCGAGATCGTCGGCAGTACGGTAGATGTCGCCGATACCGTGGGCGGTTGCCGCGGGATCGGCGATGATCGCCGTGAAGGAACCGACCAACTCGCTCATGATGACGCGTGCCACGGCCGTCTTTCCGACGCCGGGAGGTCCGGCGAGCATGATCCCTCGACTCGTTGCCAACCCGGCGTGACGCAGGGTCTCATGTCGCGTGGTCACCGCAGCGACCGCGAGATCCACTTCGCGCCACACTGATTCGGGGACGACAACATCCTCGCGACTTGCACCCAGTTCGACGTCCTCCACGGAAAGCTTGAGACGGCCGTCGAATCCGGCGTTGAGGACACGTCCACGCAGCGGGTTCCGGGCAGTCATGCGTCGGCGGATCTCGGCTACGGCGGTCTTTGCCATCTCGTGCCCACCGGGAGGTGCGATCACCGCGATCGAATGGTGGTTGTACTGCGGATTGATCACAGCCTGCACCGCCAGAGGTCCGGAACCGAAGGGGTTGTGCGGACCGAAGAAGAGAGTGGCGTCGGTGGGAATCGAGTAGTCGACACCGCCCAGGGTGAACTCGCGCCAACTCGGCGGATCGTCATCCTCGTCGGGTCCGATCACCGGGTTGTGCTGATCCACCAGATCGGCGAGCACCAGTCCGGCCGCAATCAGCGTCGACGGCGTCAAACTCAGTTAGTGCGTGGACAATTCGTTTCGAGGTGCACCCAGATGCGCCGCGAGCAGACGATCTGCGGTGGGCTTCGGTTCGGCGGTGCCGGTCAACATCTGGCCGAGAACGAGCAACGCACGACGGACCACGGGTGCCTCACCGTCCAGCGGCGTACCCATCGCATCGTCGATCATCGTCCTCAACTTCCTTGGTATGGCCCGCCTTTCGGGCAGCGGTCAACTGTGGCACCGGCGACACCACACGCACAACAGGTTTTCCAGCGATGCACGGTCGGAACGTTGGTGCGTTCGGTGACGTGGGTGTCGCAGATCACCACTGTCGAGCCGGGTTGCGGCGCGCACAGTCGACGCATTGTCGCGCCGCCGGCAGGACCTCGAGACGCTCCGGATCGATCTGTCGCCCACAGGTTTCACAACGCCCGTACGACCCGCGTCCGAGGCGCTCGAGGGCGGCGTCGATCTCGTGCAGCCGCACGCGTGACCGTTCCACCTGCGCAACAAGGTGTCCTCGCTCGACGGCGAGGGTTGAACCCTCGGGATCATGCTCGTCGTCGGCTGACTCGTCGGCGGTCGCGTCGATGACGGCCGCCAATCGTGCGGTCAGTGCGTCGATCAGCTCCTGTGTCCGTGTCCGTTCGGAGAGCAACGTGTCCCGCGACGGATCATCGTGCGCGGTCACGATGATCCGGTCGAGAGTCGACGCCGCCTCATCGCACCCCCGCCTCCTTGAACTTTTGTACGCCCGACCGTGTACTCGTCACCAGGACGGGATGGTCGCGCTGATCGTCCTGTGGTGGCGCAACGCCTCGTTCTCCGTCGCGGTGGCGCAGGTACCAGAACAACATGAATCCGGTCGACGTGCCGTGGAATGCATGCAGCACCCAGATGGGGCCCAGGGGCAGACTGACCACATAGATCGCGTACAGCAGATTGCCGAGGTTGGCGAGCACGATGTTTCCGATGCTGTACGACGACAGGTCTCGGGTGGTGGCCGCCTTCCTGAGCATCGGCAGCGTCGAGAGGACGAACACCGCGGTGGACAGGCTCCCGGCGACGGTGGCGATGTCGGTCATGACGGAGTCCTGGTCGACGAGCGTTCACCGCGGTGTTCGGCAATCACTGGCGTGTCAGGGATTCGCCGGTCAGGGATTCGCACTGTGCGGTCCGAACTCGGAAGCGACCTCGGTGACCGAGGTGCACGGGAATCCGGCGCGGCGCGAATGCTCCCACACGGTCGACTCGTCGTCGGCCTGGTGGACGCAGACGATCTTGTCGCCGGCGGCATAGCTCGTGATCCACCGGTAGGGGACGCCGAGCGACGCGGCGGTGTCATTGGACGTGCGCGCGATGTCGGCGAGTGCGGGAGCGTCGAGGTCGGCGGCGCCGGGAAAGTCGCGTTCGATGACGAAGGTCTTCATGTCAATTCTCCTTGCTGGATGATTTCTTGCCTGCTCAGAGTCGCGCGTACCCAATTCCCGGGCATCGGGAAGAACTCCCTATCTTGGCCGTCTTGCCTGGTCAGGAAAAGCCTGCCTATTCTCTGGCGGTGGCGCTCATGGAGCGGGACCGGGAGCTGACGAGGCTCGAAGCACACGTCGATCGGGCGCGTGCGGGAGATGGCAGTGTCGTGATGGTCACCGGTGAGGCCGGTGCGGGCAAGACCGCGTTCGTCGAGGAGTTCACCGCTCGATCCGCGGGCGACATGCGGGTCCTGTGGGGCCAATGCGATCCACTCACCACACCGCGGCCGCTCGGTCCGCTGTTCGACGTCGTCGACGACCTCTCGCCCGACTCCCGGCGCACACTGCAGGGGGCCGAACACGCCTACGACATCTTCGACACGGTGGCACGCGACCTCGCGTCGGTTCCGACGATCCTCGTCATCGACGACGTGCACTGGGCAGATCAGGGTACGAGCGACTTCCTGCGTCACATTCTGCGTCGCGTTCGGCGCAGCACCACCCTGGTGGTGATCACGACGCGCGACGAGGCGTCCGATCACGCCGACCCGGTGCAGCACCTCCGTGGCGACGTCGCCCGGTCGTCGTCGGCGACATTGATTGCCCTGCAACCACTCTCGATCGACGCGGTCACGCACATGGTTGGTGCGCGTGCACTCGACCCGGTGGCGCTGCACCGCGTGAGTGGCGGAAATGCGTTCTACGTCACCGAATTGCTTGACCACGATGGTCGGGAGCTGCCGCCCACCATTCGTGATGCGATCCTGGCACGAACTGTCGGACTCGACTCGGCGAGTTGGGATGTGCTCAACCTGCTCGCGTGTTCACCGTCCGCAATCCCGGACCGATTGCTGGGAGTGCTCGGCATCGGCACCGACACACTGACCCGTTTGGGCCGCGCCCACCTGATCCGCCGGAGCATGCGGGGGATCGCGTTCTGGCATGACCTGTGTCGGCTTGCCGTGGCAGATGTGCTGCCACCTGGTGCCAAGACGCCGTTGCATCAGCGGCTGATCGCCGCGTACGACACTGTCGGAGAACAAGACCAGGCGACCATCACCTATCACGCATCGCGGGCGGGTGACACCGCCCGCGTCCGGTCGTCGGCCATCGCCGCGGGCCGGAATTCGGCACGGTCTGGTGCACATCGCCAGAGCGCCGAGTTCTTCCGGATGGCCCTTGCGGTGGGGGCGGACGACGATCCCGCCGGCGACGCCGAACTGCTGGAACTGCTTGCCGCCGAGTCGTACCTGACCGACCACCTCGACGAGGCCATCGACGCCGGCGAGCGGGCCCTGCAATTGCGTACCGTCGCCGGAGACACGGATGCCGTCAGTGCCGACCATCTGTCGCTGGCCGTATACGAGTGGTACAACGCCAACCGTCCTGCAGCCAATCATCATGTCGCCCAGTCGATCGCGGTGTTCGAGTCGGGCTCGCCCACGCCGCCGCTCGGACACGGGCACGCGATGGCGGCGTTTCTGGCGCTTCATGGGGGATCGGTCACGCAGGCACGCGCGCACCTGGAGCAGGCCAAACGGGTATCGGCTCTGACCGGCGACCAGTCGTTGCGTGATCGGATCGACATCGTCGAAGCCATTTGCGACATTGTCGACGGCGAGGTGTCGGGTCGTAGTCGGCTGTTGCAAGTCCTCACGCGGGCGCCGACACATCTCGACGAACTGTTCTCCAGCGGCTACAGCAACCTGGTTCATTTCGACGTCGAACAGCGTCGCTTCGTTCCGGCCGCCGAAGTCCTGGCCCGAAGCATCGACATGACCGTCGACAACGACCTTCCGGTCTGTCACGTGTGGCAACTCGCCACCCGTTCCAGGCTCGAATTTCTCCGCGGCCGGTGGGATGACGCACTCGTTGACAGCGCGTCGGTGCTCGACGGTCCGTCTGCCCCACTCGCGCGAACGTGGCCGTTGCTGGTTCGAGGATTGACCGCCCTTCGTCGTGGGGCGGATGGTCGTGACGACCTCGAACGCGCGTGGGAAATCGGCCAGAGCTATGGCGAACCCTTGCGGGTGTTGCCCGTCGCGGCCGCGCTGGTTGAGCAGGCGTGGTTGACAGGCCTGCCCGACGACCGGATCTCCGGGTTTGCCCGTCTGATCGTCGATGACGCCGACGGATTACAGTGGACCAGAGGTGATCTCGCTGTCTGGCTGAGCCGGGTGGGTGATGGGAACCGCGCCGGCGAGCTGGTTCCCGGCTCGGTTGCTCCGCCGTTTGCCCGCTATCTGGCCGGTGATGTGAGCTCGGCGGCACAGGCTTTCGGCGATGCCGGGCTCGAGTTCGATGCGGCGGTCGCCTTGACCGAGACCGGTGACACGTCGAGCATCGGTCGGGGTTTGGCAGCGCTGGACAGGTTGGGAGCGTTCGCGACCGCGGACCGAATCCGGCGAAATCTACGAGCCGCGGGATCGCTGGCCGTTCCGTCGCGTCGACGAGCATCGACGAGATCCAACGCCGCGGGGCTCACCCGACGCCAAACCGAGGTGCTGGCACTCATGGGTGAGGGACTCACCAATGCGGAACTAGCGGATCGCCTGTACCTGTCGGAGAAGACCGTCGGCCATCACGTGTCGGCGATCCTCGATCGCCTCGCGGTCACCAATCGACGCGACGCGGTGCGGCGAGGCCGGGAGACCGGCGTCATCGACTGATGGCCGCTGAGGCCGCCGCGCGAAAGTTAGGGATGTTCTCCCGATTCCCCCGAGGATTCGTGTGCCGATTCTGATGGTGCGGCTCAAACCCCTTGAGCTCGCCCGACACAGATCAGGAGCACGAACATGAAGACCACTTCGAGGACCACACGGGTCATGACGACACTTGGGGCGGTGGCCATTGCCGCCGGCCTCGCCACCGGTGCTGCGGTGTCATCCGCCGACGCCGCACCACGAGCCACCGGGGCGCAGCTGGCGGTCTCCGCCCCGAACCAGTACAACATCCGGGTCACCATCTCCGGTGTGTTCAAGATGAGTCGCGTCGATGCCGACACCATCATCAAGTACATGGTCGACAACCGCACCGGCGGCGTGACTTTCACCCTGCGGGCCGACGATTACGGGACCGGCGACGACGTGGCGTTTCAGCGGATCGTCACCGGCACCGGTTACATGCCGGGCGGCCACCTGGTCGCGACCGACCAGGGGTTGAGCTACCTGAAGGTGATGGACGTTCCTCGCGAGTACCTCAACGAGGACGACAACGCCTTCGACGAGACGGATGAGATCTACGCACAGGTCCACCTCAACTACGCACGTGGCGGTGATCGGTACGCCACGAGTCCGGTCGTGTCGCGCAACTTCTGATGTCAGCGGCGCATGATCTTCGCCAGGTCCTTGCTCTCCATCCAGCGTTGCTCGACGGGCCGCTTGGCCTCGGCGTCGATCAGAGCGGGGTAGGAGGTCAGGTCGGTGAACTGGACCCGCCCGGATTGGAATCCGATCATGGCGCTGGCTCGGCCGCCGGATTCCAGTTGTTCGGAAAGGAATTCGATGCATCGAGCAGTGAGGCTGGTGGCGTGGATGCGGTCGAAGGGCGAGGGGTCGCCGCCCTCTTGCACATGGCCGAGAACAGCTTGCCGGGCATCGAAGAGCTCGCCGCCTTCCTTCTCGAACAGTGAGGTGATGAACCACGTGTTGTAGACCGCGTCGGCGCCTTCGCTGCGGATGATCAACCCGAATCGTTTGCCCGAGCGGAATCCCTCGGCCATCGAGTGGATGTCGGCGGTCAGGTCGTCGATGGTGATGCCGTCCTCGGGCATGTAGATCCGTTCGGCCCCGGAGGCGATTCCGGACAGGAGCGCGAGGTATCCGGCGTGGCGTCCCATCACCTCGACCACGGCGACGCGACGGGTGGCCACCGCAGCCTGCCGGATCTTGTCCACGTCGGACACGATGCTGTTCAGCGCCGTGTCACTACCGATGCTCAGTTCCGTTCCGGGCACGTCGTTGGTGATCGTCATCGGAAGGCACACGATCGGGATGTCGAGAGCCGGGTATTGCTGGCGGTGGCGGTGGAGTTCGTAGGCCGACTGGTAGCCGGTCCAGCCGCCCGCCATGAGCAGCCCGTCGATCCGGTGTGCGGCGATTTGCTCGGCGACCTGCTCGATCCCCGCGCCCGTCGTCGGAATGTGCCGGTCCGTACCGAGTTCGGCACCACCGTCGGACACCCAGCCACTGACATCCATCCAGTCCATTTCCTGGATCTGCCCGCGACGCAGCCCGCGGAAGCCGTTCTTCACCGCCAGGACCGAGTAACCCCGATCCAGGCCGAGGCGGACCGCCGCTCGCACCGCGGCGTTCATTCCGGGGGCAAGGCCTCCGCTGTGCACGATCGCCAGCCGGAAGCGGCGTCGGCCCGTCTGCGTCGGTCGTGCAGCCGCTTGCTGAACAGTCTGCAGGATGCGGTGCGATTGGCGAAAACTTCCTCCGCGCAACAACATCGCGCCGTCGTAATCCTGGGCCTTGATACGTTCGGCAACGGCGTGGGTCTGTTCGACACACTCCATCAGCGGCGACGTCACCACCCGATTGCCGCGCAGCCCGACGAGCTGGGCGGGCGCGCCGGGTGCGTCGGTGAGTAGTCGCTCGACGGCGGTGAATCCCAACCGGGTCGCCAGGAAGCGGTCGAAGGCGCTCGGCGCACCACCACGTTGCACGTGTCCGAGCGTGGTGATGCGGGTGTCCTCGCCGAGTTCGTCCTCGAGAAGTTTCTTGACCTGTTCGGCGGTGATCGGGTTGCCGGCGCGGTCCTGCGCACCCTCGGCCACCACCACCACCGACTGCCGGCGTCCGATCTGGCGGCCCGTCCGGACGTCCCGACACATCTGATCTGCCCAGTCGTCGGCCGGCGGCTGTTCGGGAATGAGAACCCAGTTGGCCGCCGTGGCCAGCGACGCCATCAGCGCGAGGTACCCGCAGTGCCGGCCCATCACCTCGACCACGAAGGAGCGTTGGTGGCTCGACGCCGTGCTTCGCAGGGCATCCATCGCCTCGACGATCCGGTGCAGGGCCGTGTCCGCACCGATCGTCATGTCGGTACCGGACATGTCGTTGTCGATCGATCCGACCAACCCGACGAGGCGGAGAAACGAGTGGGACTCGGCGTCGGCGGCCGAGATCTCACCGGCGTCGACGAGTTCGGCGAGCAACTCCGGCCACTCCGCGCGGAACATGTTCGCACCGGTCAGGCTTCCGTCGCCACCGATCACCACCAGGGCGTCGATTCCGCGCTCGAGCATGTTGCGGGCGGCGGCGCGGCGGCCCTCGCGGGTCCGGAACTCCTTCGAGCGCGCAGTTCCGATCTCGGTTCCGCCCTTGTGCAGAATCCCATCGGTGTCGGCGAGTTCCATGCGGCGGATGAGGTCACCGCCGTCGACCAGCCCCTGGTAGCCCTCATGGATCGCGTACGCATCGATGCCGTGATGGAGGGCCGTGCGAATCACCGCCCGCACCGCCGGGTTCATCCCCGACGCGTCACCGCCACTGGTCAGGACTCCGATGCTCGACGGCGTGGACCCGGTGTCAGCCATGTCGGCGACCCGATTGCGACCGGCGTCCGCGTGAACGTGTGCTACTCATCTGGTACCCCATGTCCTCGTCGTGCTGTCGGAGAATCTCCTCAGGCGTCGGCTATGAGCATTGCGGTCCCGAGGTGTCGGCGCAACCGATTCGGCGATGTCCGCGCCCTCCTCGACCGGTGTGTCAGCCGACGACGAACTCGATGCACGACGGGCTGCCGGTGATGATCGTCTGGCCGGTCGGGGTCAGTGCACCGGTACCTACATCGGCGTGAAACGCAATGATGTTGTCGCTCACCTGGTTTGCGACAAGCAAGGTGTCGGAGTCGGGGGCGAACCGCAGGAAACGAGGTATCGCACCACCGGATTTCGTAAAGGTCGGCGGGCCGGCCATTCCGTTCGGGAGCACGGGAAAGGACGCCACCGAGTCGTGCCCTCGATTGGAGACGTAAACGAACCGGGTGTCGCGCGAGAAATCGATCCCAGCCGCCGCGCTGGGTGTGTCGTCACCGTCGGGCAGCGTCGAGAGTGATTGCACGACGCAGAGCTCCGCGTCGGCCGACGCGTGTTTGTAGACCGTCAAGTGCGACGACAATTCGTCGACGACGTACATGAACGGCAGCGATGGGTGGAACAGTAGGTGACGCGGCCCGGAACCTGGTGCGCTGAGGTGTGCCGGACCGGCGACGGTCAGTTGAGCAGTCGTCGGGTCAAAGGCCAGCAGATGCAGCCGGTCGGTTCCCCGGTCGGGCACGACGATGTGCCGGCCGCTCGGGTCGATACACACCTCGTGGGGCTGTGGTCCGGTCTGCTCGCCGGCGATCGGTCCGGGTACTCCGGTGAGTACGAGCGAACATACGCGCGGACCGAGTGTGCCGTCGGGGTTGCGCGGCAAGACTGCGATCGATCCGGACGTGAAACTGGCGACGATGAGATGACGTTGGTCCGGTGACAGCGCCAGGTGCACCCCGTTACTGCCGCCGGTGTCGTAGCGGCCCAGCTCGCGCAGCCACCCGGTCGATTCGATCTCGTACGAGGACACCAGCGGGCTGTCGCCGTGTGCCGCGTACAGGTGACGGCCGTCGTTGTCGGCCACGAGAAATGACGGGTTCTCGGCGGTCGGCACGGTGTGGATCGCGCGCCACTCATCGTCGGGCGTCACCTCGAAGACAGCAATCCCGGTCCCGTGTCCGCGCCGTCGCGCACTCGAAAAGCATCCGACGAAGGCAAAGCGTGTTCTGCGCACGTGACCTCCCTAGCGGTGCCTGTCGTGCGGGGGTTCGGGCGAGGGTGTTGCGGGAAGCGATCGGTACGCTATCAGCCCGAGGCACGTCTGTGACGCCGCCGGGCACATCCGAATCGCGGACGGCGACGAATTCAGACAAGAGTGGTTCGCCTGCGACCGGAGGGGACCGCCACACACCGAACGGAGGACCACATGACCGACGACCTCGTCGTTCTCGTGGACGCCCACCGACAGCCGTGTGGGACCGCGCCGCGCACGAGCGTGCACGGCACCGAGACCCCACTTCACCTGGCGTTCTCGTGTCACCTCGTGGACTCGGCCGAGCGCATTCTGATGACGCGGCGCGCCCTCTCGAAACCAACGTGGCCGGGCGTGTGGACCAACTCGTTCTGCGGCCATCCGCGCCCCGGCGAGCACGTCGAGGATGCGATCCGGCGCTACGCCCCGCGCGAACTCGGCCTCGACATCGACGACCTGACCTGCATTCTTCCCGACTTCGAGTATCGGGCCGTCGACGCCGGCGGAGTCGTGGAGAACGAGATCTGTCCCGTGTACTGGGCCCGACCCGTGGGCACGCCGGTGCCCAATCCGGATGAGGTGATGGATCTCGTATGGGCCCCGATAGAGGACGTCTGGGCGGCCGCCAACCGAACGCCCTGGGTCTTCAGCCCGTGGTTCGTCGAACAGGTGCATGCACTGGGTTCGCGACCGCTCGACACAGTCCGGTGGGCATCATGACAGCCACCGTTCGCCATTCCCCGGATGGTGATGCGGCCCGGCCCTATCACCACTACGACGACGTCGCCGACCAGAGCGCGGCACTGGTCATCCGCTCGTATTCATCCTCGTTCGGACTGGCGTCCCGACTGCTCGCCAAAGGGGTACGGCAGGACGTCCGAAACATCTACGCGCTGGTGCGGGTCGCCGACGAAATCGTCGACGCCCCACGCCCCGAGCAGACGCAGGCCCAACGCCGCAGTGCGCTCGACTCTCTCGAATCTGAGGTGGCCACGGCGCTGCAGTCCGGGTCGAGCTCCAACCTGGTGGTCCACGCGTTTGCCCGAACTGCCCGGCGCTCGGGCATCGACACCGCTCTGGTCACGCCGTTCTTTGCGTCGATGCGGGCCGACCTGGACTGCCAACAGCACAGCGAGGCGAGCCTGACCGAGTACATCTACGGGTCGGCCGAGGTTGTCGGACTGATGTGTGTTCACGCGTTCCTCGCCGACCACCCCCACCGCAAGGCGCGCTACGACCAGCTTGCACCAGGTGCCCGGCGCCTGGGAGCCGCGTTCCAGAAGGTCAACTTTCTCCGTGATCTCGGTGAGGACAGTGGTCAACTGGGACGCCGATACCTCATCGGGATCGACCCGGACAAGCCGTCCGCAGATGCGTGGCGCTATTGGCTCGACGACATCGACACCGACCTGGCAGTGGCGGCCAAGGCGATTCCGCTGTTGCCCAACGGAACCCGAGTGGCGGTGTGTACCGCGCACGACATCTTCGCGGACCTCTCCAGACGGCTGAGGTCGACGCCGCCGGAAATTGCCTGTCGCACACGGATTCGCGTACCCGGACCAGACAAGGCGCGAATTGCCGCCGGCGCCGCATTACGTCGTGGCCAACCACGCACCGCCACCGCGAAGTCGGTCTCGTGAGCGGAGGGGGCAAAAGGGTCGTCGTGATCGGCGGTGGCGTGGCGGGGTTGTCGACCGCTGCGTTACTCGCCGCCGACGGACATCACGTCGACGTCGTCGAGAAGAATCCCAGCTTGGGTGGTCGAGCTGGGTCGTGGGAGCGCGATGGGTTTCGCTTCGACACCGGACCATCCTGGTGGCTGATGCCCGACGTGTTCGACCACTTCTTCGCGCTGGTCGGCACGTCCACCTCCGAACGCCTCGATCTTCGGCGCCTCGACCCCGCATACCGTGTGTTCTTCGAGAATCACTCCACACCGATCGACATCACGGGAGACGAAAGCCGAAACCGTGAGATCTTCGACGCGGTAGAGCCGGGGGCGGGGGTCGCACTCGGGGATTACCTGGAGTCGGCACGACGCGCGTATGACCTTGCGGTGCAGAACTTCTTGTACACCAACTTCGATACCCCCACCGCCTTCCTGGGCCGCGACGTGCTACGCAATGTGCGTGAACTCACCGGCCTGCTCCTGGGCAGCCTGGACCGATACGTTGCCGACAGATTCACCGACCGTCGCCTCCGGCAGATTCTCGGATATCCGGCGGTCTTCCTCGGGTCGTCGCCCGATCGAACGCCCGCGATGTATCACCTGATGAGCTGGCTCGACCTCGCCGACGGTGTTCGCTACCCGGCCGGTGGCTTCACGACGCTGGTGGATGCACTCGCCGACGTTGCCACCGAACACGGCGTGCAGATCCACACCTCGACCACGGCACTGGCCATCGACACCAGACCGCCTGTGCGCTCAGACATTTGGTCTCGCCGCAGACGACGACGCGCCGAGGTGACCGGTATTCGGGTCTCGGACGCGGAGGGTGCCGAGCACGTCATCGATGCCGATGTCGTCGTGGGCGCCGCAGATCTTCACCATGTGGAGACGCAGCTTCTGCCGCGCCGACTGCAGACGTTTCCGCAGAAACGTTGGGATCGCGCAGTTTCCGGACCCGGGGCGGTGCTCGTCTACCTGGGCGTAAAGGGCGAACTGCCGGAACTCGAACACCACTCGTTGTTCTTCACCGAGGACTGGACCACCAACTTCGACGCCATCTTCGAGACCCCGACCCAAGTCCCGGACCCCGCGTCTCTCTACGTCTGCCGGCCGTCGGCGACCGACTCCACCGTGGCACCCCCCGGCCACGAGAACATCTTCGTCCTCGTACCGGTCCCCGCCGATCCGGGTCTCGGGGCGGGCGGCGTGGATGGCCGCGGAGATCCGACGATCGAGCGGATCGCGGAGAGAGCGATTGACATGATCGCTTCGTGGGCGGGGATTCCCGACCTGGCCGATCGGGTTGTCGTGCGCCGCACCGTCGGCCCGGCCGACTTCGCCACCGAGGTGAATGCATGGTCGGGTGGCGCGCTCGGGCCGGCGCATACCTTGCGGCAGAGTGCATTCTTCCGCGCCGGCAATCGGTCCCGGAGGGTTGACGGACTCTTCTACGCCGGGCACAGCACCACCCCGGGAATCGGTCTGCCGATGTGCCTCATCAGTGCCGAACTCGTTCGCAAACGTCTGCGCGGGGACACCTCCGTCGGGCCGTCGCCGGTCGATCAGCGCGTTCACCACCCATCTGCCGGCTGAGCCTCGAAGGCCTGGTGACCGTCGCTACCTGGCCGCCCAATTGCCCTGTCCCACCAGCCCTTCGAGGCTCTCGGCTAGCGCCTCGAGCACCTCAGGGAGCGGGGAAGGCTCGGCTCGCACCTCAGGGAGCGGGTGGTGGATCACGCCGGACCGATCAACTCTGCGACGATTCGCGCCGACATCATCACCAGCGGCAGCCCGCCTCCCGGGTGGGCCGAGCCGCCGACGAGGAACAAACCCGGAACCGGCGAAGCGTTGCGTGGGCGTAGAAAGGCTGCGCGGGGACCGTTGGACGACGTGCCGTAGATGGATCCGCCTGGGGTCAACGTCCGGCGTTCGAGGTCCGCAGGTGTCAGAACATCGTAATGCCTTATCCCGGACCGGATGTCGAGCCCGCGCTCGGCCATGAGGGTGAGGATGTGTTCGGCGTACTCGGGGGCGACGCCGCCGGCATCCCAGTCCATCCCGGCACCCGGATCGTGGCGCGCCGCGTTGACCAGGACGAACCATGCGCCGGTTCCGGGGCCCGGAACTGTCGACGGATCGTCGGGAGCGGACAGGTAGACCGTTGGTCGCTCGACGAGCCGCGGTGGTCCGTTGCGTCCGAACACTGAATCGAACTCGGCGTCATAGTCTTCGGCGAAGAGAACATGGTGGTGGGGCTGGTCGGCCGGTGGGTGGTCGACGGCGAGCATCAGGACGAAACCGGACAGCGACGGAGCCGCGCGACGTATGCGGCGCAGCATCTTCGAGGCCGAACGTGTGCGAAGTAGTGTCCCGTACATCTGCTCGGCATCGGTGTTGGCGACCACCAGAGCGGCACGGCGGTGCGTGCCGTCGGCCAGGATCACCCCGTTCACGTGGCCGCGATCACCGACCGTGATCTCGGTGACGGCACATCCTGTCTCAACAGTCCCGCCGAGTCGTTCGAACCGATCGCGGATGGCGGTCGCGATTCGGCCCAATCCACCTGGCACATACCATGATCCCCAGGCCTGCTCGGCCCACGGCACCGCCGCCAGCGCAGCAGGTGCGCGCCGCGGATCCGACCCGGTGTACGTCGCATACCTGTCCAACAGCATTCGCAGACGCGGGTCGTGGAGATACTGCCGGCCCAGCCCGCGAAGCGTCTGCCACGGTGCGATGGTGGCGACGTCTGCAGGTCTCGCCGCACGCAGCATGGTGCTCGCCCCGATCGGGGATTCGAGGAAGGTGTGGTGGGTGAGGTCCCAGATCGATTGCGCACGTCGGAGAAATGCGATCCATTGGGCCCCACGCCCCGGTCCGAGTGCGGTGTCGAGGGCGTCGGGAATCGCCGACAGCTCGCCAGGGAGATCGAGCTGCGTTCCGTCGGGAAATCGGTATCGAGCTGCGATGTCGAGGCGCGCCAGGGGCAGCACCTCGTCGAGGGCTGCGCCGCCGGCCGCGAACAGATCTCGGAGGATCTGTGGCATCGTGACCAGCGACGGTCCGGTATCGAAGACGAATCCGTCTCGTTCCTCCACGCCGAGCTTGCCGCCGATCCGATCGGACTGCTCGAGGACCGTGACGCGATGACCCAGTGCTTGCAGGCGCAGCGCTGCCGCAAGACCGCCGACACCGGCGCCGACGACGATGACGTCCGTCATCTGTTCGCCGTCACCGCTCGGCCCTTCCAGCGCAGCACTCCTCGTCGCTGCGCCACAAGGGAATCGGCGGTGAGCGCCGCAAGGACGACTACGGACATCGGATGCACCGCAGCATCAGGCCACCATCGTCCGCGCGTCGTGGTCGCGACGATCGACCTCGACGCCACTCCGGCAAGGTAGCCGACGAGTCCGGTGCGTGAGCCGCACATCATCGCGATCGCCGGCAGCACGTAGGTCATCCCGAGTAGACAGGTCACGGCTACACCGCCGGCGGGCGAACCGAACGCCGACCACAACGACTTGCGGTAACCGTGCCGCAGCTCTCGACCACCGTCGTACATCCGGCACGTCGCGACGCGACTGCCCTCGACGACGACCCCGCGCCCACCGGACCGCTTGATCGCGCGGAGTAGTGCTATGTCTTCGAGTACCTCGCCACGAACCGCGTGGTGACCACCCGCGCGTCGGTACGCGTTGGCGTCGACGATCAAGAACTGTCCGTTGGCCGCGGACAGGGATGGGCGCGGAGTTCTCTCGGCGAGTCGAAGCGGCAAAGTGCTCATCCACGACCACTGCAGCAACGGCTGCACGAGTCGCTCGGCCACGGTGTCGGCTTGCTGTCGGGGATAGGGACTGATCAGGTCGAGGCCGGTATCGCGCATCAACGCGATCGAGGCGACGAAAGCGGCCGGTTCGACGCGGACGTCGGCGTCGACGAAGACGAGAACACCGTCGCGCGCATATGAGTCCGAATCCACGGCGTGGGCCGCCAACTGTGCACACGCCCACGGTTTGCCAAGCCAGTTGGGCGGCGTGGCGGAGCCGTTCACTGCCTCGATGCGAGGGTCGTTCGCGGCAGCGTCAGCAACCAATTCGCCGGTGCCGTCCGTGGATTCGTCGTCTAGCACGATCAGGCGACCGCGACCGGGCCACCGATCCAACGCGGCGCAGATCGACGCAACGCATCCTGCGACATGGTCGACTTCGTCGCGGACCGGGAGCAGTACAGTGATCGGCTCGGGGGCCGGGTCCGAGTGCGGGTTGGGCCGACGAACGGTCACGGCGTTATATGCCGTCAGCACCAGCGATCCGACAGCTGCAGCGCTGCCGATGGTAACGGCTCCGTGCCATAAGTCACTTGCGCACACGGTTGTTCCCTCGGATCAGGGTGACGATCAACGGTACGGCGACTGCGCCCATCAGCACTCCGCCGACGAGTGCTACGGGCGGGCGACCGAAGAACACGGCATGGGCGACAACCGACGAGAAATAGGTCCACAGGTAGACCGTGATGGGAAGCGCGTCGAGGCTCGACGGACCGATCAGTCGATCCAGAAGTGTCATGATCACCAGCGACACGAGGATCCAACCGGCAAAGTTGGTCAACGGGATGCCGTCGACGCCCGGGATCGACGGTTCGGTGTTTTCCCAACGCCAGTAGCCCTGGTCCACCATCTGCGGGTCGAGGAACACGTCCCATGCGGTGAGTGCGAGCGCCCCGACGATCGGAGTCGCCCACCGGTGCCGCGAGGTGAGGCGGCGAGCCACCACCAGAGCCGGCCAGGCCATCATGATCCAGGCCATCGGCACGATCACCGGTACACCGAGCAGCTCGGGCCCCAGCGTCCCCGTGTACTCGTAACCGCCGAACGGAAATCCCGTGTGGACGCCGACCGATTCGGCCGCCAGACCGCCTGCGCCGGCGACGGCCGCCAACGCAACCGCTGACGACGGGCTCACAGTCGACGCCACGTGGACCAGTGCCGCTGCGCTGAGGAGTGCGACGCTCATCATCGTCAGTGTCAGTGTCCCGCCATCGGTGAACGGGAACACGGTTTGCACGACGACGGTCGCGGCGAAGAGCAACCAGGCGACCGACACGACGCGTCCGGTGCCACTGGCTGATCCGCGTGTATCGCCTGTCGTTCCCACGCGTGATGACATGTACCGGGTCATGGGGTGTATCCCCGGTAGGTGCCACCGATGTCGACGACCGCGAACCGCGCGAAGAGTTCCTCCGCATACCAGCGCTGCGGAGTCGTGCGCCGGATCGCGGATACGTGTGCCGGTGTGCGATAGGCGAATTCACTGAGCGCGTGCGACGACTCCCAGAGGGAGAATGTTCCCTGCAGGCCGATCGGCGCCTCCCCGATACCAAGTGCCATCCGCAGACCGCGGGCGTCTGCGAGTTCGGCGACCACCGGTGGCACGGCCCGCCAGAACGACATCGCCCGCGTCGGTCGTAGCCGGGCGCGGGTGATCGCTGCAACGGGCCCGGCCCAGTCGATCACCGGACGGCGACCCACCTCGAACGGTTCGCGCCGGGCCCACCGTCCTCGGCTCGACAGGGGTCGCAGTCGAACAACGAGTTCTTCAGCGCAGTTGTCAGTCCACGAACGAAGTGGGCGCGACGTGGCGCCGGCAGCTGCTGCCGCGGCGTCGTCCCATACGGTGAGCAGCGCCCAGTGGTGCGGGTCGGCGTCGCGAGGGGTGAACGTTCGAGCGTTACCCGTTCCCATCAGCTTGCCGAATCGCAGGCCGGGGAGTCGGCGCACTGCCGGTCCGTTGCCGGCCATCCGCAGCATCGCGGCGAACGCACTGTTGACCCGCCAGATGCGGAATTCGACCACCTGTGGACTCGGGCGGTTCACGACGTCCGCCACACGCACCGAGAGATCAGTTGCTGCAACGCACTTCGACTTGTGTCGTCGATCGGCAGCCCATCGACTGCGCTCAACGCGTCGGCGGCGAGTTCGTCGATCCGCCGCTCGACATGGTCGACCGCGCCCGTCTGGCGGAGCACGTCACACACGGCGTGCAGGTCCTCGTCGGTGATGTCTGGATTGCCCAGGGACCGTTCGATTTCGGCGAGTTGCGTGCGGTTCGCACGGTCGGTTGCGACGGCGACCAGCAGCGTGCGCTTGCCCTCCCGGATATCGTCGACAACCGGTTTACCGGTCTGTGCGGCATCGCCGAAGACGCCAAGAAGGTCGTCGCGCAGCTGGAATGCCTCACCGGCTGCGAGTCCGAGCGATTCGTACGCGATCAACAAGTCGTCGCTCGCGCAGCCGAGCACTCCACCGAGGCGAAGTGGCTGGGCCACCGTGTATTTGGCGCTCTTGTAGTGCAGGACGACGCGGGTACGAGCCATGGAGGTCGATGGCAGCGTCTGACCCAGGACGTCGAGATATTGTCCGGCGACCGTTTCGTCGCGCATGGTCGACCACACATCCCGGGTACGGTCCCGAACAGCCGGTGACAGTGTGCGGACGGCGTCGGTGAATAGATCATCGGACCAGGTCAGGCAGAGGTCTCCGGCCAGGATGGCGACGGCTTGCCCGAACGCTTCCGGGTCGCCCGTGAGCCGGTCGGTGGCGTGGCGGTCGGCAAAGTGGCGATGTGCCGTGGGCATGCCCCGGCGCTGGTCGCTGTGGTCCATGACGTCGTCGTGGATGAGGGCCGCCAGGTGAAAGAGCTCGATCGCCGCCGCCACCCCCACCGCTCCGGCCGGCAGGTCACCACCGGCAGCCGCCCGCGCGCCCCACAGGCACAGCAGAGCGCGCAGGCGCTTGCCGCCCGTCAATGCGCAGTTCAAGTAGTCCGCGAGTGGATTGACGTCGGAGTGGATCGCGGCCAGTCGGTCCGTGTGACCCCCTACATGGGTGCGCAGCACGGCGTCGACGGACGCAGCGTCCTCGGCTGCGCACACATCCGTCGCCCGGTCCTGGATTCGGCTGGGCGACGGCGGGCTTCCGGCAGGCAACACATCCTGCATTCGGAGCCGCGTGGAAAGTGGATGGGCGTCCCGAGGTCCGGTGATCAGGATCGAACTGTCGAACCGCTCAGCGGACCCACAAGTGGTCATAAGGCACTTCATGACCCACGATGTTCTCGGCCGCACGGTGCCCCGATTTCAGAGCTCCCGTCACTGTCGCCGGGTCCTCGGTCCAGGTCGCCTCACCGGCCAGATGGAGAACGTTGCCGACCGGGGTGGCCAGCGCATCGTGGTCGTTGCGGTCCGAGCCGACGGTCATGTACGCATATGAGCCCCGCGAGTACGGATCATCCTGCCAACGTGTGACGTGCACCTGATCGGGTTGCTCCACTCGCTCGCCAAAGAGCCGGCGCAACGCGACGAGCACAGAGTCCACGATTTGCGCGTCCGACCACTCGCGGACCGCCCTTGCGCACGGGCCGGCGGCAAAGGTCAGTAGCGTCGGCGTTCCGTGTACAGCGCTCAGGTCGTACCAGGAGTGCCACCATCTGCCTGCCTCACCCTGCTGGCGGATCGCGTAAACGCCGTCGTCCCAGAACTTGTGCGGAAAGCGGAGGAAGACTTTCTCAAAGGCGTTCATCTCCAGTCGATCCAGTGAGTCCGACACAATGTCGGGTAGTGGGGGCTCGATGGTGAACCCACTGGATTTCAGTACTCCGACCGGCACCGTGACGACAATCTGGTCGGCCGCGAACGTGCCGTGTGCGGTCTCGGCCGAAGCGCCGTCGTCTGCCCAGAGCACCCGCGTGACCTCGTGGCCGAGCCTGACGTCGAGTCCGTCGGCGAGCCGCGTCGCGAGCACGTCGTAGCCGTCGGGGAACACCACCTCGTCACCGTCGATCGCGTCGTCGTCGAGGCCGTGCGCGTCGAGGTCGTCGAACCACCCGCCGTACTGCTCTTCGGTCCGATGCTGCATGAATTCGCGGACTCGCATCGAGCGATGCTCATCCCAATCCAGCTGCGTCAGAGTGGTTTCGACCACCTGTGCAAAGGAGCTACCCGGTGGGGACGTGGCAATGGCCTTGGCGAGATGTCCATTGAAGGTGTGGATCGTCCCCGCGAAGCGTGTGGCTTCGTCATCGGTCAGTCTGGTGCCTTGGGCCGAGTAGTAGGCGATGGGCCTTCCATCGGGTTGGTAACTGCCGACCGTGAATTCGACGGTGCGCATCCCGAATGCGTTGACCAGGTCGGCGAGCGGATTGTCGTCGATTCCGTGAATCCACGACGCGCCGTGGTCCACCAGGCCATCGCCCATGCGCGACGTCCAGACCCGGCCGCCAACGCGATCTCGGGCCTCGAGAACCACGACGCTCTGTCCATCGGAAGCAAGGAGCCGGGCAGCTGTCAGTCCGGCGATTCCCGCACCGACAACCACTGTGTCGAAGTGTGTCACCATGACTCCGATCTGTCGGTGGAGATTCTCCACCAAGACGCAGGGTGTTTGTCGCGCCTTCCCGTCAGTTGGACTCGGACCGTCCGACGAGATCGCGCAACTTGACCGAAGGATCCGCCAGCGCATCAAGGTCCACCGGAGCGCCGCTGCGGATGAGCTTCTTGCCGGCGTTGAAATCGGACGGCGCATTGATCGCTTCGACGGCGACCACATTGCTCCCCGGTTGGATGTGGAAGAACGACACCGCGTTCTTACCCGGCGTCGGACGGGTCACGACGGTCACGTCCGGGGTCGTCAAACCCGCGATCTTGAGTTTGAGATCGAACTGATCCGACCAGAACCATGGCACCTCGTGGTCTTCGGGTTCGTGACCGAGGATGGCAGTCACGGCGTGCCGGGCGTGTTCGGTTGCAGCCGGAATCGATTCGAGGCGGCGCAGGCCGTGGTGTCCGGCGACCGGACGTCGGGCGACGTCACCGATCGCGAAGATGTGCGGGTCGCTGGTGCGACCGTATTCATCGGTGATCACACCGTCGTCGTACTCGAGGCCCGCCGATCGGGGGAGCTCCTCGTCGGGTGCCGCACCGATGCCGACGAGGACGGTGCCGCAATCGACCACGGTGCCGTCGTCGAGAACCACGCCGGTCACTTCGGCGCCGTCGGTCCGTAGATCTGAGACCGACCGGTTGGTGAGGATCGTGGTGCCTCGCTCACGGTGGTAGTCGGTCAGCATCGTCGACAATTCGGCGCTGGCGACGCGCGCGAGGATGCGACTCTCCCGTTCGATGACGGTGACGTGCATGTCACGGCTGCGGGCCACGGCCGCCACCTCCATGCCGACGTAGCCGCCACCCACGATCGCGAGTTCGCCGCCACGGGTCAGCGACCGGTTGAGGGTGGCTGCGTCGTCGAGGGTGCGCAGCGTCATCACGGAGGTTGTGCCCTCGGGTGTGCCGGGCAGTGCGCGTGGGTGAGAGCCGGTCGCGAGCACCAGGGTGTCGTAGCCGATCTCGGTGCCGTCGGCAAGGACCACGATCTTGTCGTCGGGCCGGATCGCCGTGGCTCGGGATCGGGTGCGGATCTCGATCTGGTTCTCGGCATAGAACTCGGCGGGACGCAGGAGCTGCTGCACCGAGGGACCGTCGAACTTCTTCGACAGCGGGGGCCGATGGTAGGGAAGATGCTGCTCGTCGCCGATCATGGTGATCGGTCCGGTGAAGCCGGACTGTCGCAGCAGCGCGGCCAGACCGGCCCCGCCATGTCCTGCACCGATGATGACGACGGACTGGTCGGTGTGTGTGGTCATGGCTTCTACGTTAGAACCTGCGATTCGAGGCTAGGCGAGCTCACTCCTGATTCGCCTCGGCGCCGCGGTCACGCAGGGCACCCGGACTCTCCCCGGTCTCTCGCTTGAACGCGCTCACGCACGACAGCCGACAACGCATCCATGCCTCGATCAACCCCGGACGAACTCACAGCAATACCGGACGTTCACACATTCATTCTGCGCGTGCAAATCCTTAATGTCGCTGACATGAGTACTCAGACGGAAACACACCCATTGATCACCGGAATCGCTCAGGTCAAACTGCCGGTCACCGACCTTCCTCGCAGCGTGTCCTGGTACTGCGAGGTACTCGATCTGCGGCACTGGATCGAGTTTGTCGAGGAGGGCGAGGTGTGTGGTGCCGGACTCATCGACCGCAGCGGCGCATTCAACATCGCACTCCGGCTACGCCAACGCTGCGCCGGCCACCCGGTCCTCACGGGTTTCGACGTCGTCGCGTTCACTCCTTCCTCGAGGTTTGCGCTCGACGTCCTGGCCGGGCGGTGCAGCCGTCTCGGCGTGACGCACAGCGGGATTGCCGACGGGCCCGAAGGCTCGAGGCTGGACATACCGGATCCCGACGGAACCGTGCTGCGGTTCTATCACTTCACCGCTCCGACTACGGGCTTTACGACTGTGGAGGCGACACCAGAAGGCATGGTGGCGTCAACCGTGTAGGCGCGGCCGGTAGGTCAGCTCCAAGGTCCGACCGTCGAAGATCCGATTCTCGAGAAGCTCCAAGTCGAAGTCGGCCGCACCGGCAAAGATCGGCTCCGTTCCAGTCTGACCGGTGATGGCCGGGAAGATCGTCAACTGGATGCGGTCGACGAGGCCGGCGGCCATCAGTGAGCGATTCATTGACAGGCTGCCGTGCGATCGAAGCGGAACCGGCGACTCCGCCTTCAACCGAGCGACAACGTCGGTGGCATCGCCGCTCTTGAGGGTGGCGTCCGGCCAGTCGAGGGGCTCGTTGAGTGTCGACGACACCACGGTGGTCGGAGACCGTCGCATTCGCGCAAACCAGTCGTCGTCCTGCAGAGTGGCGAAGCCGGACGCGAGCATCTCGGCGAAATCACGATACGTGTTCGCGCCGAACACCATTCGTTGTGGCGCTCCGTACATCGCCCGACGATGCTCGATGAACTCGGGACCGTCCTTGCCCCAATAGCCACCCCAGTCGCCGTGCTCGTTGAACGACCCGAAGCCGTCGAGGCTGGCGAAGATGTCGAATGTGTATGTGGCAGGCATGTTGTCACCTTTGGTGTCGTTTGGCTGATGCGCTACAGGGTCCGACTGGCCAACGAGCCGAAACTCATCGCGGGTGGGTCTCTTCCGCTCCAGGCCCGAACTCCCGGTACAAATCGGGCAAGATGCTTGCCAGATGGGTGAATTCGATCTGGTCGTGGAGCAATTGTTCATATGCCAGACTTTCTCCGGCGAGGCGTGCCTTGAGGCCCGTCGCGGTGGCGAGCCGGTCTATGCTGACAGTTCGCTTGCCGGTGCCCAGGACCAGGTGATCGGCAATCCAGTAGCGCGACCGCAGTTCGAATCCGTCGTCGGTGTCGCGTGCGAGGTGAACCATCGACGCGGTTCGCAATCGCGGGGTGCGCAGGTAGACGTTCGCGCACGCATGGGCATGAATGTTGGCTCTGGGCAGGGCATTCACGTCGATTCCGAACGCCGACGGTTCGACGAAGGAGATCGCGAGCTTCTGCAGGTCCGCACCGATGTACTCGTCGACGTGGTGGGTGTTGCCGACGTAACGTTGCTCGTCGCCGAGATCCGGTGCGGTCAGCACGTCGCGGTTCTGCGCGAGCGCACTGATGTGGTTCCACGGGTACCAGAGGGTGTAGCGGGCAGGTTCCACCGAGTGCCACCAGAACCACCACCGGAACATCTGCGCGGTGGCGCCCGGGAAGTGGGTGAGGCTCGCGGTGTACCCGGTACCGTCGGGAAACGCGCAGTATCCCGTTTCCCCATCGAGGTAGCCCGGTTCGAGCAACCGATTGAGGTCGTCGCCGACTGACAATGCGTACGCGGGGTTCATTGGAAACTTCAATGCGGGCAATGCCCGGTCCGGTAGAAAGAGTTCGTCGCGAAAGAAGTGGGCATATGGTTTGTCCGCGACCAGTCGTCGGTTCACCGTCACCTGGCGCTGCGTGGCCGGTGGGTAATACGTCACGGGAATCATGGTGGCTCCTCCGATCGATCCGAGGAGAATGATGCCGTGCCCCATTCCCGCATCACCTCAGTTCCCTTGGATCCGCGGCCCGATGGTTCGGTGTTCAACGCGTCGGGGGTCGTCGAAGTGGGACCAGGACGGTTCCTCTTCGTCGACAACCATGATCCGGTGGCGCTGTTCGAGATCACCCTCGACGCATCGGGCCGCATGAGCAGACCAGTCCAAGAGCGTGCACTTGCTGGATCGGCCGCCCACGACCTCTCCGATCCCGAGGGTCTCGCCCGCATCGACGTCGACGGCGAACTGCAGGTGATCGTGGCATCGTCGCTGGCACGCACCAAGAAGTCCGTACACGACGGGCTGATCCGGGTGTACTACGCCGAGGATGGCGGCTTGCGATCGGAGGCGATGCCTGGTTTTCGTGAATGGCTGCTCGACGCGTATCCCGATCTGGTCGACGCCGCCGAAACGAGACTGGACGATGGTGGTCTCAACATTGAGGGGCTGGCGTGGGACTCGAAGGAGCAGTCGCTCATCTTCGGCTTGCGATCACCAGCCGACCGCGACCGGGTCAGGCTGTTGCGCGTTGGGCTCGATCCGACCTCATCCTGGAGCACGTCGTCACTGACTGCTGGGGGTGACATCTGGCTGCAAACATCGAAAGCCGAAGGTGCACAGGGTGTCCGGGATATTTCTTTCGATGCGTCGCGTTCCGAGTTTCTGGTTCTGCTCGGAGGACCAGTGCGTCGCAAGGACAGCCGCTTCAGGCTGTGCCGCTGGGACGGAATCTCGGAATCGTTGATCGACTTCGGCGTCGACTTCGACCCGTCGATGAAACCCGAAGGCATCACGGCATTTGGGGCCGGCGAGCATCGCCGCGCCCTCATCGTCGACGACGCAGGCGGGTACGCCACCATCGAGCTACCCTGACGCGTCGGGTGTCGCGTAGGTGCGCGTCATACAGACTAAAGTCCTGGTCATGAGCGTCGTCGACCGCACGGCCGTCACATCCGACCCGGATCGTGACACCAAGAGCGTGCCGTGGTCGATGGTCATCGCAGCCGCCATCGGTGCGGTCGTCACAATCGTCTACAACCTCGTTCTCGGAACCGTGAGCGGACCGAGTGGACTCTTCGGTTCTGCGACCGACATCGAGGTCTACCGGGCCGGGGCGCAACAACTCTGGTCCGGTGACGCCGTCTACGACGGACCACTCGTCACCGTCGGGCCCCTGGAATTGCTGTTCACCTACACACCCTTCGCGGCGGTGGTGTTTTTGCCGCTCGCCGCCCTGGGCAGCCTTGGCCTGGATTGGGTTGCCTACCTGGGCAACGCGATCCTCATCGCCGCGGTGATCGGACTCTCGATGCGGCTGCTGGGCTACCGGATGTCCGCCTCCTGCGGATGCTTGATGGCTGCCGGAAGCGTGGCACTTCTGTCGCTGGAACCGGTGCGTACCTCCTTCGCCGCCGGTCAGATCAATCTCCTTCTCGTGGCGTTGATCATCTCCGATATCGGACGACGCAGCGGACGACTGCGAGGTGTCGGAGTGGGGCTTGCCGCAGGCATCAAACTCACGCCGTTGATCTTTGTCGTCTATCTGCTGGCGACCCGGCAGTGGCGCACTGCCGCCACCGCGCTCGCGACTTTCGCCGTCACCGTCGTGGTGGGATTCGTGGCGATGCCCGTCGACGCGTGGCACTACTGGACGGGCAAGGTCATGCATTCCGAGCGGATCGGCGTGATCGACGGAATGGCCAACCAGTCGGTGAACGGTTTCGTGTCCCAGCTCTTGCGGCTCGCCGACGCCGAGAGCTACCGCGACGCCGGCGGAGCCTTCGTCGCACCGGGGTGGATGTGGTTGCCGATCGCGGCAGTGGTCGGCGGGGCCGGCATCTATGCCGCACGCGTCGCGCACGATCAAGGCCGTGAACTGCTTGCGCTGTCGATGGTCGGGATGACGGGTTGCGCAATCTCCCCGTTCTCCTGGGGGCATCACTGGGTGTGGATCGTGCCGCTCCTGCTCGTGACGATGGACCATCTGTGGACCACCGGCACCCGCCCCACATGGGTCTGGCTCGCGCCGGCGGGACTGCTGGCGGTCACCTTAGCGTGGCCGTTCCCGCTGTCCGGCGGGCGGGGCTACGACATCGGGCTGTTCATGATGCCGCGACCCGAGGACCCGACGTGGTGGCAGACGATCGCGTTCGTCGTCGTTTGCGGCAGCTACCTGTGGCTGTTCGTTGCGACTGTGCTGGCGATCGGGCGCAGTCGACGCGGCGCTGTCACCGGCGGGCAACTGCCGCGATGACGGCCCTCGCCTGGGCGTGCGCACCACCGATGTTTGGGTGCAGCGGCGCCGCGAGCGAGAACGCCGGATTCGACGACACAACCCCCACGAACTCCACGTAGCGGGTCGGTGCCGGAGTACACACGTTGTGTCCGATGCTGGGCGTGTAGGTGTCGACGAGTTGCGCGTTCTGGTGTCGCGCCGCGGTCGCCAGCATCGCGTTGAGTTGTCGGAACTTCTGAGTGAACCAGGCCGAGTCCATCGGCAAGACCGGGACTGTCGGGAAGCAGCCTCGGCCGTTGTCGGGGACCGCCTCCAGGTAGTTGACGATCAGAATGCGGACGTCACGGGCGGCTCGTGCGCGCACCGCCGTGATCACTGCCTCGATCTTGGGTTCGGCGACAGCGAAGGCGGCGGTGATGTCGTCGGCCCCGCCCCTGACGTGTGCGGCTTTGCAGGACCTGTTGGTCAATCCGTACTCGACGCATTGCTGCGCGAGCGGTATCAGCCCCGCGTCGTTGCCGCCGATGCCGATCGTGACCAGGTTGATCTCTTTGGTGATCCGGCTGAGCTGAGGCCGGTTGATTCCTATCGGGGTGCGCTGCGCCTTGGTGGCATGGGCCGTCGTCGCTCCGCCGCATGACGCGTCGACGAAGGTGCCCAACTGGTGTTGACGTCGCAGGAAGCCGACGAGTTGGCGTGGGTAGTTGGTTCTCGATTGGAAGCATCCGAGCGGGGCGAATGTCGTGTCGCTTCCACGGTCGTATCCGGTGGCCGCGGTGTAGGAATCACCCAGTGCCACATAGTTGTAGGTTCTGGCCGCGCCGGCCGACGGTCCTGCGATCATGATTTGCGCGGACATCGCTGCGATGATCGCCACGAGGGAAGCGAGTGTTCTCGCGCGCGTGGGTCCGAGCATCAGCGCACCACCAGATCATGTGTGGTTGCACTGAGTGTGATCGGCGCGATCGGCTTGCCGCGCATCCAGGTGGCGACAAACCGCCTCAGAGCGGGATCCCCGGCCCGATGGGCAAAGGCCTGCTTCGGTATCTCGATGGCGCCGACGAGGTGACGGGGCGTCGACGTCAGCCCGGGCAGACTCGGCGTCATCCGCATGCCGTCGGCCGTGTGCAACAGCACGGGGATACGCCTGCCGCCTGGTGCGATGACAACGGCGTCACGCGTGGTGACGGCAGGGTCGAAGTGGGTGACCGCCAAGCGGTACTCCGACGGTGCCGCGTGCATGCCGAGTTGGTCGAGCGATCGCGGGTCGACAACGCTGTACGGCAGACCGATGTCGATGAGGAGTTGACCGTCGACGAGGGTACGTCGCGAGGGGAGTGATGCGGTCAGGTTCCACGGCTTCGGTGGTGCGAGGGTGAACGCCGATCGGTCGCCGGCCGAATTCGCGATGGGCCGTCCCAGCAAGGGCGCGTCCGTCTCGACGAAGACCCAGGACGGTGAGTGGATGTGCTTGCGCCAGTATCCGTTTCGCCCATTGCGCCGACCTTCGACGCGAAGTTCACGATCTTCGACGCCAGGCCCGAGGGAGAAGACGGTGATCGCTGAGGTGATCTCGCCGGTGATCTTGGGTTGATGGGTCCAGCCCGGCGCGGGTAGCTGGACGGCGGCCGTGGACCGGTCCACATACTCCTGCGTGAGTGTCGCGGCGCTTGGTTTGCCCGTCTGAGGCTCCCAGCTGTACCGGAAGAATACGGAATCCGAACCTGAGGAGTCGAAATCGAAAGTCCGCGTGTACATGTCGCCGTAGCGATTCATCACGAAGGTGGTTGACGCGGCGGCCGAGAGCGCCACCGACCGGAACCGGCCACCGAGCGGACTGCCGATCTCGTAGCTGTCGTCGTTGGGCAACCACGGGTCGGCGTAGGTGATACGGCTGCCATCGCCGGTGAGAGCCGGGATCATCGTCATCTTTGCCGAACCGGATGGATGCACGCGTCCGGCGATGTCGGCGTACACGCGGTTGTTCGTCGGCGACGTGACGCTCAGTGCCCAACCTCCGACACGGCCGTCGGGCAGCGTCCGACCCGATCCCAACCACAGCGGCGAACCCCAGGCCGACGTCCGATTCCACAGCACCGGCCCGTTGGTGACGTTGTCCATCGTGTAGATCCATCCGCTGCGACCGACGCCGACGAGTTCGTCGTCGTCGACCGAGATGGCCACGATGTTTCCGCGCAGGCATCCGGGGAGCGGGACGACTCGCCAACCGCTCGTCGCGCTGCGCGGCCTGGTCAGCAGCTGCGCATCGACGAGCGCGAACTCCCAGTACCGATTGAACTGGGTGTGGTTGGAGCGCAGGTCGATCCGCACCGGCGCGTGGGTCCCGCGATAAGTCGGGAAGGCCGCCAAACCCGTGCGGCCGCCGGTCGAGGCAGGCCCGGGAGGAAGTTGTGCGGTTCCAAACGGTACGCAGCCGGCCGGGGCGGCCGCGGCCGGTGTGGTGGCGATCCCGACGGTTGTGACACCGATCGTCAGCGCTGTGGCAAGGGCGGTGGCACGCAACGTGCGACGACGAGACCGGTGATCGGCCATAACAGGACTATGCCACCGATCAAGGAGCACAGAGCTCCGTTTGTGGACTCTGACTTCAGGACGACCCCGGGAAGTTCACGACGTCCAGATCGATGGGCATGGCATTGGTGACCGACTTGTTGACCGGTTCGGCCGCGTAGGGGACGGGCCCACCGGTCGTCGCCAGCGCCTCCAGCTGTTCGTCGGACTGCAGGCGATGAGCGACCGTGAACTCCTTGAACTCGTAGGGAATGCCGGAGGACCGCAACGGATCTGGTCCGTTCATCGTGTGGAAGTGCAGGTGAGGTGCGTCCGAATTGCCGCTGTTGCCGAGCAGGCCGATGACTTGCCCGGCGCTCAGTTTGTCGCCGACCTTGACCCGCACACTTCCCGGCTTCAAATGTGCGTAGAAGGCGTAGACGCCCTCGGAGATCATGGCGACGACGTGGTTGCCCCCGTACTGATCGAGTTGCAGACCGGTCGGATCGACGCCGGGTGTTTGGTCGGGGAGGTCGTCGACCACGCCGACCACCGTGCTCTGAGCCACCGAATGGGTCTCGGCACCGTAGTACGGATATGACGCGAGATTTGACCGGTCGCCGACGAACAGCTTGCCCGCGGCGTCGAGTTGTACCCAGTCGATCGCGAAACGTTCTGCAAGCCAGAGCCTTCCGTTGATCGGGTTGGCGGCCGTCCGGTGTGCGCTGGGTATGCAGCAGCCGTCGCCGTTGAGCCATCCGGCTCCGTGAAGGGGCGGGTCCAGTAATACGGCCTTCTGCTGCGCGACGGTCACGGTGATCGGTTCGGCGATCACCGCGGGCACCAGCGGCGGCTGCGGCTTGGTGGGTGCCACGGTCAGAATGTTGGACAGCGAACTCGGCGCGGCCGTACCGTCTGGGAGCGCAACGTCGAGGGTGAGTCGGGCGTATTCGCCGCCGGCGAGTTCGAGGCCGGGTTGTCCACTGCCCCTGCGCATGATTCCGGTCAATGCGGTGCCCTGAAGGTCGAGCAGCTTCTGCCCGGACGCGCTGACCTCGAGCGAGCGAACAGCGACCGGGTCCGACATCACGTTGGTCAGGAGCAACTCGTACGCGAGGTGGGTCTTGCCATCGGAGCCGACGACCGGAATCGGATCGTCGATCGCGTTCGCGGTCACGGGGGTGAGGGCGTCCGCCGCGGTGTCGGCGGTCGTGCTGCCGGTGACCGACGACGGCGTGGACTCAGACGATTCCGACGAACACCCGGCGATGGTCAGGAGCACTGCACTCCCGAATGCGATGGCGGCAATGCAGCGGGTGCGTGACCTTCTGGGCGTGATCGCTCTCATCTGTGCTCCCAGTTGTTCGAGCCCGGCCCGGACACTGATTCTTCCACCTCACGTGTGAGAGATAAGTGGATCGGACGAAACTCACCGTCCGCCGAGATAGTGGTCAAGGGCATCGAGCAGTCCGCGGGTGCCCACTTCGCGGTTGGGTCCGTCAGCCCAGAACTGGTCGAAGAACACGCCGTGCTCGGCATGGGTGAACGTGGTGAGGTCCCCAATCGGGTCGAACTCCAACGACGCCACCGACGTCGACATGTGAACCCCGTCGATCCACATGTCGTAGGTGGTCACGATGCGGTTGTGCTCGACGATGTCGGTGTAGGTCGCCTCGTATCGGGATACCGGGCCATCGTGGAATTTGCCTTCGGCGACGTCGCGTCCACCGACACGGAAATCGAAGATCCATTCGCCGGGCTCGATGGCATCGCCGGCGCCCCACCATGCGAGCTTCTCCTGCTCGACGGCAAACGCGTTCCACACGCGCTCGACGGGGGCAGGGTAGTCGCGCGTCAGGGTGAACTCGGCACGGGCCAGACGACGTTCACTGGTCATGATCGTCTCCTACCGCGCGAAAGTGACGTGGATCGTGCCACTCTCGGCCACTTCCGTTGTCACCTTGTGGGTGGTGTCGAGGCCCGGCAGGTCATCCCACAGGTGAGTTCCGCGACCGAGGATGATCGGTGCGACCATGAGGTGCAACTGATCGACGAGTCCGGCCGTCACGAAATCGCGGATGACGCCGACGCCACCGCCGACGCGAACATCCAAACCTCCTGCAGCGGAAGATGCCTCGGCAAGGACATCATCAAGTGGGCCGTTGCGGAAGTGGAAGGTGGTTCCGCCCTGCATGGTTATCGACGGCCGGGGTGCGGTGTGGGTCAGGATGTAGACCGGTGTGCCGAACGGTGGTTCGTCGCCCCACCAACCTTTCCAGTCCGGGTCGTCGGGGAACGTGTGCAGGCCGAACATGGCCGCACCCATGATCTCGGCGCCGATCCCTTCGAAATGAGCTTGGGCGTAGGAGTCATCGACTCCGGTGGTTCCGGTACCGCTGGTGTCACCGAAAACGCGCTCGTGAAACGTGCGCGTGGCAGCCCAGGCGGCGGTGAGGCGCCCCCAGTCCTCACCCATCGGATTGTCCGGGGACAGGCCGGCCGTGGCGGTCCGGCCATCCAGCGAGGTGAACATATCGACGCGAACGACTGTCATGTCAGATCTCCTTCTTTTCCGGCGGTGCGGGTCAGGTGGATGCCGAGTCGGTCGGCCTGGTCTTCTGCGGGTGTCCGCAGTTCGCCGAGCCATAGATGCAACGCGTCAAGGGCGCCCGGTCTCAGACTGACGGTGCGAACGCGACCTTGCTTGTGGGACAGCACGATTCCCGCCTTTTCGAGGATGCCCAGATGCTGCATGAACGACGGCAAGGCCATGGGGAAGGGTGCCGCGAGCTCGGACACCACGGCCGGGGCCTTGGCCAATCGTTCGACGACGGCGCGTCGCGTCGGGTCCGCGAGAGCGCGGAGCAACGCGTCGACGTCTTCGTCATACTTAGGCATATACCTAAGTATTGCTCTTTGGCCCCGGCGCGTTAAGAAGGGCATGTCCGAGGCTCGCTCGCTGGTGGATTACGTGGTATCAATGATTACAAGTAATCAAGGAGGTCGCCATGAGTGACAGTGAATCAGCGGTATCCGGATGGCTTACGGGACGCTTGCCGGACGACCTGTTCACCAGCGCCCCCGAGGTCCGGGTGGACCGCGAGGAGATCACCATCATCGGAACCATCGATCCGCCAGATGTCGAGTCCGGCGCCGAACCTGTCGATCAGCGACAAGCGGAGGCCGGCCGGATTGCACGGTTCCGGGAATCGACCCGGGACAAGCGCATCGAGGTTGCTCAGGAGGCTGAGCGCCGATTCGGCCGCAAGGTGGCTTGGGGCGTGCGCTGCGGCGACTCCGCCGAACTGTTCACTCACCTCGCCGTTCCGGTGATGACCCGACTACGGCAGCCACAACGCCAGGTCTTGGACACATTGGTCGCCGCGGGAGTCGCCCGTAGCCGCGCGGACGCGTTGTCGTGGTGCGTGAAGCTCGTTGGGCAACATACGGATTCCTGGCTCGGCGAGCTGCGCGAGGCCATGAGCAAGGTCGACGAGGTTCGTGACGCAGGCCCATCGGTCACCTGATCGTGGTCTCTCTGCGTGCTGTGGAGATAGTCTCGGAGACATGGCTGTCACTGGAATAGGCGGGCTGTTCTTCCGTAGTCGTGATCCGCAGGCTCGAGCCGCGTGGTACTCCGAGCATCTCGGCATCGGCGCGGGCGAGGATGGCCAAGGGACGGTGTGGCAACAGGAGTCGGGGATGACGGTCTTTGCTCCATTCCCTGCTGACAGCACCTACTTCGCGGTCGAACAGCCCTTCATGCTGAACCTTCGGGTCACCGATCTCGACGATCTGGTTGACCGTCTCGAGTCGGCGGGAATCGCAGTGGAACGAAATGCCGACTGGGACAGCGAGATCGGGCGGTTCGCCCGGATTCACGATCCCGAAGGTCTACCGATCGAACTCTGGGAACCGGCCGAGTAGGGCCTCGTGCTCGCGGCAGATGATCGGACGGTCTTGGTGTCGGGCTTCGGGGTGGAGCTTGCCCGCTCGACCCCCACAACCTGCATCGTTGCCCATTCGTCGATGTTTGGGCACGGTGGAGGAATGAGCGAATCAACGAGTATCACCGTGGAACGAGTCATCGACGCACCCGTCGACCGGATCTTCGATGTCATCAGCAATCCGCGCCGACACCTCGAGATCGACGGTTCGGGTTTCATGCGAAGCATTGAGCATGCCGACCGGATACAGGAGGTCGGGGAGGTGTTCACCGTCAACATGGACGGGCCACACATGGGCGGCGAGTACAAAACCGACAACCACGTCACGGGGTACGCGAAGGACAAACTCGTGGCATGGAAGACCGCGCCGGCGGGAACCGAGCCACCCGGGTGGGAATGGTTGTGGGAGCTTGAATCGCAGGGACCCGATGCCACCCTCGTCCGCCACACCTACGACTGGTCGAAGGTCACCGACAAGGATCTCCTGCAGCAGGTTGGCTTCCCGTTGGTCTCGAAGGATCAACTGGAGGACACCCTGAATCGACTGGCGGCTGCTGCTGGCTGATCAGCAGAGTTCGGTAGCCGGGCCTCTGACCTGTGCAAATACGCATGCGTCGTGCCGAAAAATCTAGGGGAAGAACTTCCTCCCCTAAGTTCCCAGTCCTCCCCGCGAAATTTCGCGCGGAGGACTCCAAGGGTAGGGGAGGAAACTTCTTCCCCTACTTCTTGTGCGGCCCAAGGCCGGACGACCACCCTCGCCCGAGTGCTCGTCGGCGTGTCGTGAACCCAGAAACTGCGTGTCGGGTCAGAAACCCGATGCGCGCCAGCGGTTTCTGGCCGCATGTGCGTTTTCTTACCACAAACGCGGTTTCCTGAGCGCGGCCGCGCTCTTCCCACCTCCACGATCGCCGACGACGTCGGCAGGTGGGTCGCTGACTCGCAGGCACGCCAGCTCGTCTCCGACCTCAGTGCGCCGGATCCGGCGATCTGAGTCAGGATCTCGGACCCTCGTGGGTGACAGCCGGCGCGCTGATGCAGCCAGTTCGGAAGTAGAAGGTCTGTACTGCTCCGCTGGTGGCACCCTGTTCCGTCAACGCCCGGCTGACCATCTGTGCTGCCGCACAGTATCGCCCTCCCGAGATATGGCTGCTGATCGCCTTCGTGGCGGCCACGGCGGTCTTTCTGCCGGCCGAGTAGTCACGCGCGGCAGCGTGGGTCATCCGGTTCATCGTGAGATCGCGGTATCCATAAGCGGCAACCTCGGCGTCGCTACTGGCATCGGTGATCCGACCCTGGGATTCGTCAGGCGAAATAGCCTGTGCAACACCGAAACCGGCGGCAGGTGCGAGGCTGCCGAGAGTGACGAGCGCAGCCGCGATCAACGGTCCAAGAACTCTGCGCGGCATGGCTTTCACGAGGTGCACCTCTTGACGTCGTTCGGAATGCATCCGTTCACAGTATCTTCGCCGATGACGGTGAATGCGGCTCGGTCACCTAACGGGGTGCCACCCACCGACGCAGGTAGCAACGGAGTTCTGTGCCCTGACGCGGTGGGTGCCCCGGGTCGACGATGAACGACTGCAGCGTACGCAGCATGTGTTCGACGAGTTCGTTTCGATCGTCTTCGGTCCATCCGCTCCAGTCCACATCGAAGCCGTCGACTATCGACCGGCCCAGGGCGACGGCCTCGGGCGAGGTGACTGCGGCGATGACAACGTTATCGGTGCCTGCGGTGAAGAGAAGTTCAAAGCGTTTGCTCGAGCGAAGCATCTCGAGGGTGACCGCGATGCTCTCGACGACAGCCTCCGAGACATTGCCGATACCGGCCAAGGCCGACGCGAGGTCGTCGAGAAACTCGACACTCGAATGCTCCGCGGCGGCGCGAACCAGTTCATCGCTGTTGGCGAAGTAGCGGTAGATCGTCTGCCGAGTGACCCCGATTCGCTTTGCCACCTGAAGAATTGACGGATTGGGCGAGCCCTCGTCCATGAGCTCACAGGTCGCACGAAGTATCCGCTCGATGGCTTCGGAGTCGGACGCAGGGGTGTTTCCGCCCCAACCGTGAGTACGCATCGCTCCAGTCAACCAGGACTGGTCGACGCGATCGACCAGGCGAATGCGACTAGACAGTCAACTCAAAGAGTGTATGGTCGCAGGGTATGACAGCCCAACTCGACCACTGCACGCCCCTCGGACCTGAACTGACTCGTCGTGGATTGGATCTGGCGCTCGCCGGGACGACAGACGTCGCACCGTCGACAATGCGCGTTCCGCTGAGCTACTACTCCGACGACAAACTCACCGACATCGAGCAGTCGACGATCCTCCGGCGCACGCCGATCGCGGTGCTCGCGTCGGTGCAGATCTCGAATGTGCACGACTATGTCGTGCGCCAGGTGATGGAGGACTCGCTGCTGATAACCCGCGATCGTGACGGCCGGGCACATGTGTTCCTCAACTACTGCAGACACCGCGGAGCCATGCCTGCGTGCGGTGCGGGCAATGCCCGTCGGTTCACCTGTCCGTATCACGCGTGGGTGTACGACAACACCGGCAAACTCAAGGGCGTGCCGGGCAAGGCGGGGTTCGACGACGTCGATTTGGATTCCTACGGGTTGGTCGAGTTGCCGACCGAAGAGCGCCACGGATGGATCTGGGCGGTCCTCACCACAGGCGCACAGATGGACCTCGACGCTCATCTCGGTCCCATGAACATGGAACTGGCGCAATGGAATTACGGGGCCTTCCAGTACCACGACGAGAAGATGCTCAATTCGGAGGTGAACTGGAAGGGTGCCCTTGAGGCTTTCGCCGAGGGATATCACTTTCCGTTCGTGCACGGCAAGAGCGTGATTGGACAGAACACCATTGCCAACACACATGTCTACGACGAGTTCGGCCGCCACCACCGAATCGGGTTCCCGTTCAAGTGGATCACCGACCTCGATGGCACCGAGGCCGGCGGAGATATGTGGGAGCCGTCGGCACAGATGGGCCTCATCTACTGGATCTATCCCAATCTGATCCTCGCGAACAGTCCGGTCGGGGTCGAGGTGATCGACATCCTGCCCGACGGAGCCGCCGGAAAATGCACCGTCCGGCACAGTTGGATGGCGCGCTACCCGGCGACCACCGACGAACAGCGGGAAATGTACGACGGCATCTTCGCGCAGGTCCATGCGGCAGTCCGTGACGAAGACTTTGCGATGCTCCCGCAGTGCAGTCAAGGAGCCCGACGCGGTCAACACGACCACATGGTGCTGGGGCGCAATGAGATTGGTGTGCAACACATGGTGCGGGTGCTCGCGGATGCGCTCGGCATCTCGTTGGCCTGACGTGTCGGTCGATTGGCACGGCGTTCAGAGTCTCCTGGCCGATCAGGTGGTCGCGGCGGTGGAGAAGATCCAACGCTGTAGTCCGGGTACGACGATCGATCGTGTAGAGGTCGGGGGTCTGCATTCCCGCGACATGCTGGTGCTCTGGCCGACGGTCACCGTGATCGTCACAGGTGACCGGCATTGGGAGGTCGAGACACCGCGAGTCGGCGATCACGTCGCGTCCCGGATCACCGCGGCGGGCGGACTCGGTGGCTCGACCTGGATCGACGTTTTCGACGGGTATGAACGATCAGTCCGCGCAGCATGTTGCGAAGCCGAGGGTCGATTACAGAACACCATGCCGGACAACAGTGTTCGTTGTCTCTTCATCGATGATGTGAATCCCGATGCGACGGCCGCTCCCGATTGGGGCGCGGCAACCAGCGATCTGATCGCTGTCCTTAGATCGTGCCCACACGGCGATACTGCCGCCACCGCCAAACTATTGGCCCAGCGCGGCCACCTCACCACCGTCGTCGCGGTCCTTTCCGAAAGCGCACCCGACGAACGCGCCGAGGCCACGATCCTTGACGTGTTGACCGATCACTATGCGGGATCGCAACGATGGTGTGGGCTCGACTATGCACCGCTCGAGGACGCGTTGAGCGTGTGGCCGAATATCGATGTCGCACTCAGGAGTACATTCTCCGCCGAGCGCATGTTCCCGATCGATGCGACCGATGTGCCGACCGCCATGACTGCGTTGTCCTCACAATGGTCCGCGATTCGCGAGCATGCCGCGATCGTGCTGTTGTCGGTACACGTCTGAGCCTGGATCACCTCAGAAGGTGGCGATCGGATTGAGGGGGGATCCGGTTCCGCACGTGATCGCGAGGGGTGCGGCGGTCAGTAGGAACGTGTTGCGGCCGAATCGCTCGACGGTCCGCAGCAGGTCGTCGAGTCGAAGCCACTCCAGGAACGTGAGGCCCATTCGCGCGAGTCCGAGTTGATGGAGCGGAAGTGCGAGATCGGGGTCGGTGGACGGGAGCCGCTCGATACAGTCTCCGCCGAAGATCGCGACGTCTCGTTCGGACAGCCACAGAACCGCGGACGTGTCCAGGCCTGCGCGAACGTTCGGGTCTGCATCGGGAGCCGCCGCCAGGCGCGCGTCGAGTCCCACGTGAACGATGACGGCATCACCAGATTCGACAGTCAGCCCGGTGGCTGCCTCCGCACGGTCGAGATCGGCGGCGGTCACAAATTCATCGGAAGCCAGCCAGGGAACACCGCGCGTGCGCGCGACATCGAGCAACGCGCCTCTGGTGAAGATGCCGTCTCGCATGGCGGTCACCGCATTTCGCCTCAGGCCCTCGGGTCCGAGTATGTCGTCGACGGTGCGATCGTTGTAGGTCGTACCGTTGAGGTGGAAATGCCCGAGCGCGTCGATGTGGGTTCCCCACCCGTGGACGTTCAGCGTGACCTCGTCGACGATCGCATCCGGCACGGCGGGTTCTGAATCGATGGAATGCGACACGAGGAGGTCGCTGTGCTGTGTCGCCGGGAGTTGCAGGTCGGATGCGAGCGAAACCGTAACTCCCTCGGACACCAGACTGGCGGCTCGGATTCGCACTGCGGGAGTGATCAGGTTCAGAGTCCGAGATCGTCGTCGGGACCCCAGCGCCCGGCGTTGTCGCAGTTGGATTCGAGCCTACGAAGCCGCTCGGAGGGCATTTTGCTGTCCATCGACAACTCCTGTCGCACTGCAAATCTCCATCCGACCGCCACGGTAACGATATCGGGTCCTGGTGCGAGGTGACGTCAAGGTGGATTGTCGAGCGTTACGCTGGCGGTATGTCGGAGACCGCAAGTGCGCTGGCTGCGGCCTTCCGGCCTTCCACCGCTCCGCTCGCCGTGTCGTCCGCTGTGCGCGCGCTGGTGGCCGGCGGCGCGCTTCTGCTCCTCGGTTTGTGGCTCGGCGACTGGGACAAGCTCGGGGTCGCCTACCTGGGCGCGGCCTGTTCTGTTGCCTTCGTCATCGGGGATTCGTATCGCAGCCGCCTGACAGCGCTGGCGGCGCAGGGGTTGGGCGCCGTCGTCGGCCTGGTGGTCGGAGGATCGACGGCCGGTTCACCCCTCGTCATGATTGTGGTTGCGGCACTTGCCGGTTCGGCGTCCGGCTTCGTTGGCGCAGCCGCCCTTTCCGGGCCTGCCTTCGGGATGATGCTCAGCATCGGCGTGGCCTTTGGGCAGTTCGGGGGATCCACGCTCGACCCCGCTGAACAGGCAGCTTGGTTCGTGATCGGCGCGCTCGCCATCGGTGTTGTGCACGTGGCCGACTGGCCGTTCCGGCATGGCTCTGCCCAACGGCGGTACGCGGCGACCGTGTGTGACGCGGCCGCCGACCTGTGCGAGTTGATCGGGCGGGGGGATGCCCGTGCGGCACGAACGCGAATGGCCGCCGCATCGGCTCAGGCGCGCGACGCCGGATGGGACTCGACGACAGAGCGTGTCGCGCACGCGACCGCCGCGCTCTATGCGGAGAAGCAACCTGTCCCGGTGTCGGTCGTGACCACCCTGCGCACCGCCGGAACGCTGATTCGCGCCGGAAGAACGGTAGAACTTGCCGGCGACTGGCCGCTGACGACACCCGGATTGCGCGCGATGTCGCGCGCCGTGGCCGGTGACGGACGCACGCCGACGGGTCCCGAGCGTCGTGGCGGGCGAACTGTGCTGCATCCGTTGGCGACTCGAGAGTCGGCGCACAACGCAGTGCGCATGGCGCTGTGCATGGGCGTGGCCACCGCGATCACCGTCGCCTTGCACGACCCGCAGCATTCGTTCTGGCTGCCGCTGACCGTCGCGGTGATAGTCCGCCCGGAGTACGCCTCGATCTTCGTGCGAACGATGAATCGGGTCGCCGGCACCCTTGTCGGTGCACTGATCGCGGCCGCCGTGCTCGCATGCTGGGACAGCGGATCCGCGGTTGCGGTTGCGGCGTCGGTTGGTCTGGCATTCGCTGCGCTCACTGCGCCCAAGCTGTACGGGCTGAGCGTCGTCGGTGTGACGCTGTCGGCGATCTTGGCCGCCTCGGTCGGCGGTCCGGATACCGTGGCACCGCTGATCCGGATGCAGGACACCGTGCTGGGTGCAGTGATCGCGGTCCTGCTCGGCTACGTTTGCTGGCCGGGCGCTCGACGTCTTCCACAGCAAGCACGGATCGATGACGGGCTGAGTGCGGCCGAGGACTACCTGGCCGAGGTAGGCGTCACAGATCGCGATCGCAGGAGGTTCGTGCGTTGCCGCGATGAAGCCTACCGGCGTGCGCACGGGGCGCGCTCGGCGTGCCTGGCCGCCTATGCCGAACCGCCCCCGGTTCCCGCGCAGGCTCGCGAGATGCTGCCGTTTGCAATGGAGTTGGAGGAGATCGTCGACGAGATCACCTCGATCCTGCCGGCGGCCGACGACGCGGAACCGCCAGACCCGGTGGCGATCGACCGCACACGACGACGACTGGTTCGTCTACGGGCCACCGCGGCGACAGCTGTTCGGTGATACCCCAGGGTCGCTCGACCCGCGCCTATCGATCGGCGAAGATGTCGTGGTCAGGATCGGTCTGGGGGTCGTATTCGATGACGTCGCCGGCGTGGCGGGCGGCCGTCGGCCCGAACAGGTCGGCGATGAGCGCTGCGGTCATGTCGATACCCGCGGCAACCCCCGATGATGCCCACCGATCACGGTCGTGCACCCATCGGGCTCGGCGTTCCCATTGCACCGTGTCGCCGTGGCGGATCACCCGATCAAAGGAGCGCTTGTTGGATGTCGCGCGGTAGCCCTCCAAGAGTCCGGCGGCGGCAAGGATGGCCGAGCCGGTGCACACGGAAGTGACGAGGGTGGCGTCCGCGACGTAAGAACGTAGTTGGTTCAGGAAGTCCTTGTCGTCCAACAGCTTTAGCCATCCGAGACCACCGGGAACCAGGACGATGTCCACGTCGGCGGTGTCGGAGAGGCCTTCGGTTGCTTCCACCCTGGTGCCCTGGGAGCTCGCCACCAGACCGGCCTCGCGGGCGACCATCGAAATGCGGAACTGGTCGGGGAGAACGCTGAGGATTTCCACCGGTCCGAACACGTCGAGGAGCTCGAAATCCTCGAACAGCACGACCGAAACCTTGCGAGAGCCGGGCACATCGGGTTCGGTCATGGGGGCTCCTGTCGACGCTCCCAATCTACCGGTGCGCGGGATTGGGTGGCGAGGGCCGCGCGGCGAACTATGAAGGTCGGTACTTCGCCAGGTAGCGATCCTTCTCCGCTGCGGTGTCCTCGGGCAGGAGCGGAGTGTGGTGCAGTTGCCGCGACATCTTGGTGTAAACCGTTGCGGCGCCGGCGATGATGGCGAGCAGGGCAACCGCGGACGCAACGGCGGCACCGGTCTGGTGCTGTGCCGAGAAGGTCACCATCAGGCCGAGTGCCGGGATGATGAGGACGACGAGGGTGTATGCAACCCAGCTCATCGGGTGCCGATTCTTGATCCATCCCGGCATTTCCGGAGAGCTCAGGTTGTGAGTGCCTCCTCCGGATTGAGGGTGCGCATGTGAGCGTAGTGGAGTTGCTCAGCGTGG
>NZ_JBEXMX010000024.1:0-63605 GCF_040610755.1 Gordonia sp. NPDC003585
GGCTGGCCGTCAACCGGCCGCCGCGGGAGATCGTCGAGCTGCTCAACGAGTGCTCCCGGCGCATTCCGCGCAGCGCGCACCTGCCCACCTCCGTGGAGGCGGGCGCCTCGACGCGTTGTGCCGCGGTCAGCACGGACACCATGACCGCATCGGTGTTGGTCGTCAGGCGCATTGCCTGGCCGTGGTTGTCGCGCAAGGACACGCACAACCCGCACATGTGACTGCGCCACTGCGACATCAACTCATCGTCGAACGCGTGGCGGCACGGTGAGAGCAGTCCGAACATTGCATATTCAAACACGCCGATCACCGGTTTCGTCGGGGACGAAAGCAGATTCGTTCAGACAACGCAGGCCGCACCACTGATCCGGTTAGATTCTCCTTGTGGCCAAGGAGAAGTCGCAGGTGAACCTGCGTCAGACAGTCAGCGGAACGTCCCTGTTCGAGCGCGGCAAGCAACTGCGCCACACCATCCCGATCGAGGCACACGACCGGGTCGTCGAATCCGTTGAGCGCCCCGGTGTCCTCGACTTCATCGACGCCAGCAATCGTGGTCGGCTGCCGCACCTCATTCCACTCCGCATCGGCCGAATGGTGTCGTCACCGTTCGCGTTCTACCGCGGCTCGGCCGGACTCATGGCGGCTGACCTGGCCGCGTCTCCGGTGAGCGGCATCGAAGCGCAGCTGTGCGGCGATGCCCATGCCGCCAACTTCGGTCTATACGGCACCCCAGAGGGTGACATCGTCATGGACATCAACGATTTCGACGAAACGATCGTCGGCCCGTGGGAGTGGGATCTCAAACGGCTGTCGACCAGCCTGGTGCTCGCGGGTCGGGAAGGTGGTGTGCCCGACACGGAGTGCGTGGAGGCCGCCGAGGACGCGGTGAAGTCTTACCGGCGAACCATTCGTGAACTCGCGCAGCAACCCTTCCTCCAATCCTGGAGTGCCTTGCCCGATCAGTCGGTCATCACGCGCGCCAAGGCGGATGCGTTGCTCGACGATTTCGCCAAGGCCGCGAAGAAGGCCAGCCGCAACACCAGCGCGCGGGTGGCAGAGAAGTGGACCGCACACTTCGACGACCACGAAACGGGTGTCAAGCACCGCAGATTCGTCGAAGAGCCACCCACGCTCACCTCGGTGGACGCAGACGTGGCCGACGCTGTGATCGATGGACTCGAGCGGTACGTCGACACGTTGCGTGAATCCCGGCGCAACCTGATCGGCCGCTACTCGGTGGCCGACGTGGCATTTCGGATCGTGGGTACCGGAAGCGTCGGCCTCCGCAGTTATGTCGCGCTGTTGCTGGGCAACACCGACGAGGTACTCGTCCTGCAGATCAAGCAGGCTCAACCGTCGTCGCTGGCGCCATATCTGTCGGCGGCAGAGCCGTCACACGAGGGCAAGCGGATTGTGCACGGCGCCAGGCTCGTTCAGGCCGAGACCGACATTCTGCTTGGCTGGACCACCATCGACGGAATCCCGTACATCGTGCGCCAGTTCCGGAATCTGAAGGGTGACATCGACCCGAGTGCGTTGGAAGCAGATCACCTCGACGACTACGGCCGACTCGCCGGGGCGCTGCTCGCCCGCGCACATTCACGCTCGCTCGATCCTCGGCTGTTGAGTGGCTACCTCGCCGGCGACCAGGAACTCGACGAGGTCATCGGCCGCTTCGCGGTTCGCTACGCCGACCACGTGGAGGCCGACCATGCTGTGCTGGCAGAGGCCGTGCGAGCCGGACGGATGGCCGCGGAGTCCGGATGACGTTGTCGGACATCATCGATGACGCTCCGCGAAGGCGGCGAAGTAGGTGAAGTCGCGGGCCGGGCGGCCGAGAACGTCGGCGACATCGGTGGTCACGCTGGAGTTCCGCCCATCGAAGAGGTTCGTCAGCAGGGTGGACATGAGTTCGATCGTCGGCGCGTCGAGACCTGCCGATGCCAGTATCGCGCGGTACTCATCGTGGGTCACGCGGTGGAAGGCGATTGCGGCTCCGGTGGCCCCGCCGAGTTCGGTGGCCACCTCGGCGAAGGTGAGTAGCCGCGGGCCGGTCAGGTCGTAGGTCTTGCCGGCGTGTGGGTTCTCACCGTCTGACGTCGTGTCGAGGAGAGCGGCGACGGCCACGTCGGCGATGTCGTCGGCGTCGATGAACGGTTCACCAATCTCGCCCACCGGCAGCGTCAACGACCCGGCGTCGATCTCCGGGGCGAAGCCGCCTTCGGAGAAGTTCTGGTCGAACCACGCACAGGACAGGACGGTCGAATCTGCCTGCGCGGCATGCACGACACGGCCGGCATGCTCGGCCTCGGGTTCACCGCGCCCGGCAAGCAGAACGAGCCGTGCCGCACCCGCCTTGTCGGCGAGTCGCACGAACTCCGCGATGTCGGCGACCGCTCCGTCGGCGATCAGGTCGGGCTGATAGGAGATGTACACCGGACCAACGTCTTCCAGAGCGGACGCCCAGGTGGTGCGGTCGGTCCAGTCGAACCGGGGTTCGGTTGACCGGCCGGCCCGGCGGACGGGAACCCCGCGCGCATCGAGTCGATCGGCGATGCGCCGTCCGGTCTTGCCGGACGCGCCGACGATGAGGGCCGGGCGAAGGTCGGGGCGTTGAATGGTTGCGTCGGGGAGTGTCGAGAGTTGTGTCATGCATCGAGTACACCGCCCTCAGGCGAGACGATCCATGGCTCATAGGATCAGTTGCATGTCCGATCGTCTCATCGCGGCGTACTCTCGTGGTCGTGGATGCTCTGGGAAGTCTGCTGAACGGTCCGCGCGCGCACAGCCCCATGATGCTGCGCATGGTGATGGCGTCGCCCTGGTCGGTTCGCATCGAGGACACGGCTCCGCTCACCGTCGTGGCGGTCACGCGAGGGGAGTCGACGCTGTCCTATGACGACGGTGTGAGCTATCGGGTGCGACCCGGCGATGTCGCGCTGGTGCGTGGGACTCATCCGTATGTGATCGCCGACGAACCCGAACACGAGTGGGTTGCGCGCATCGACACCGGTGGTCAGTGCTTCGACCCGACGGGCACGCACAGTGTCGCCGAGGACATGTGCTTCGGCGTGCGTTCGTGGGGAAACTGCGCCGACGATACTGCGGCGCAAGCGATCATGCTGATCGGCACTTATGCGAGTGGGGAGGTGAGCCGACGCCTTCTCGACGCTCTCGACCGTTTCACCCTGGTGTCCCTGCGCGACCATCCGCTGATCGCGCTCATGGAAGACGAGATCGTCCGTGACTCGCCTGCCCAAGACGCCGTCCTCAACCGTTTGCTCGATCTACTTCTCATCACGGGGCTGCGACAAGCCATGGAACGCGGCGATGTTCGCGCCGCAAAATGGTATCGCGCACACTCCGACCCGGTCGTCGGCCATGCTCTACGCCTGCTGCACAACGGGATTGACCAGCCATGGACGGTGGCCTCGCTGGCCACCGCGGCCGGCGTGTCACGCGCGGCGATGGCCAGACGCTTCACCGACCTCGTCGGTGTGCCCCCGATGACCTACCTCACCGACTGGCGGCTGTCGGCCGCCGCCGACCTCCTCGCCGATCCAGAGCAGACCCTGACATCGATTGCGCGACAGGTCGGCTACGGCAGCCCGTTTGCCTTCAGCGCGGCGTTCAAGCGGCAACACGGTGTCTCGCCGGCAGTCTTTCGAGCGCGCGCGACGCCCGGGAACGCCCATGGCCCGGCGGATGGTGTCAGCCGAGCAGATTGACCGCGTTGGCGACGACGAGGCTCAGGATGACGATCGACAGCATCGACTGCACAGCCATGGCGAGCTTCGCCCATCGGGCGAGTGGCAGGACATCGGTCGGGCTGAACGCGGTGGCGTTGTTCAGGCCGAGGTAGAGGTAGTCGAAGAACACCGGCCGCCAGCCCGGAGCGGCAAGTTCGGGATTGAGTTGCTGGGGGAACGCCAGATCGGTGTACTCGCGGGGATGCAGATGCCGGTTGACCGGCCCGCCGTTGTCGAGTTCCCAATACAGGAACGCGAACGCGATGATGGTTTGGATCCAGACGAGCGCACCGGACACGAGGAGTTCCAGGGCGTTGGTCGTCTGCGGGCTGCCGTGGAGCAGATCCCAGACCAGTCTCGCCGATCCCCACGCCGCGCCCGCGGCGATCGTTGCGACCAACGCGAGCGACAGTCCGCGAACCCACGGACCGGGCCGGTCGATGCGGCCGGGGTCCGCGATCACGAGAGCGAGGAGTGCCACTCCCTGAATGGTGGGGAAGAACCAGGGGATGAACCAGTCGGTGCCCGGGCCGTAGTGGCCGGGCAGAAGAAACGGCACCGACATCGAGACGAGAACGCACGCCGATGCGGCCCAGCGTCGTTCCGCGCGTGGTCTCTGTTCGCCCGGCCCCGTGTCGTCGGGCGCGGTGTCGTCCGCCACCTCGGTTCCCTTCCGGTCGGGCAACGCTCAGGTTCGGGAGCCGGTCACCTCTGCGGCGCCTCCACGAGCATGCATTTGTTCGCATGCTTGCGAGGAAGGGTACCCAGGAGAGGTCAATACGACATGTTGTAGTGGAATGTCGTTGACTGAGGGGTCCCCGACGGTACTGTGGTGCGTATCACATAGTTCTTGGAGGGAGTCCCATGGTAACGGCCGAGATGAATGAACTCCATCGGAGCATCGGGACGCTGCGGCACCACATCGTCAAGCTGAAAGCACGGTATGGCGATGTCGACGCCGTTCGACGGATGATGAACGACCTCGACCGGCTCGAAATCGATCTGCACGACTTCGAACATGCGCCGCCGCCCCTCCTCAAGGCCAAGAGCGGCAAGGACGACGTCATATACGTACCGGACAGCAAGTCGGATGAGTCGGCGTGGCTCGGTGCACAAGACGAAGGGCTGGGCTTCCACTCGCGTGAGCGAACGAAGTGAGCGCCCCCGCAGCTGAGCGGGAGGCAACCGGGGTCTTTTCTCCGGGACGGGCGCGCATTCTGGCGCGAACCCTGAGGGTCGACAGGTGGTGGCTGTCGCCGCTGCTGACGGTGCTCGGTCTGTCGGCTTTCATCGTCTATGCGACGGTGCGTTCGTTTGTTCGCAGCGCGTACTGGGTTGCCGACTATCACTATCTGACGCCGTTCTATTCGCCGTGCCTGAGTGAGTCGTGCGTGCCGGGTTCGAGTCATTTCGGGACCCCGTTTCCGGAACTCCCGATGTGGATCCCGCTCGGTTTCGTGGTGCTCCCGTTCCTGCTGGGATTCCGCCTGACCTGCTACTACTACCGCAAGGCCTACTACCGTTCGATCTGGTTCTCCCCGCCGGCCTGTGCGGTGGCCGAGCCGCACGGCCGCTACACGGGAGAGACCAGGCTACCGCTCATCGTGCAGAACGTGCACCGCTACTTCTTCTATGTCGCGGTGATCGTTTCGCTGATCAACACCTACGACGCGATCACCGCGTTCCACGGGAAAGACGGCGGGTTCGGCTTTGGGCTGGGCAACGTCATCTTGGTGGCGAATGTGCTGCTGCTCTGGACCTATACCGTGTCGTGCCATTCGTGCCGGCATGTCACCGGAGGCCGGCTCAAGCACTTCTCGGCCCACCCGGTCCGGTACTGGATCTGGACCCAGGTGTCGAAGCTCAACACCCGGCACATGCAGTTCGCCTGGATCACCCTCGGCACCCTGGTGCTCACCGACTTCTACATCATGCTGGTGGCCAGCGACACGATCTCTGACCTGAGATTCGTAGGGTGACACCCCTTGGATTTCACAACGACTGACATGTTCACAATCACTGTCGTGCAATCGATTTCACAGTAGGGGGTCTTGGCTAGATGACTGAACCGGAACGCCACAGCTACGACGTCGTCGTCATCGGTGCGGGCGGTGCCGGGCTGCGTGCGGTCATCGAGGCTCGTGAGAAGGGCTATTCGGTTGCCGTGGTGTGCAAATCGTTGTTCGGCAAGGCACACACGGTGATGGCCGAGGGTGGTTGTGCCGCATCGATGGGCAACGCCAACTCCAAGGACAACTGGCAGGCGCATTTCAAAGACACCATGCGCGGAGGTAAGTTCCTCAACAACTGGCGCATGGCCGAACTGCATGCCAAGGAAGCGCCGGATCGGGTCTGGGAGCTGGAAACCTATGGCGCCCTGTTCGATCGAACGGCCGACGGGCGGATTGCCCAGCGCAACTTCGGGGGTCACACCTACCCGAGGCTCGCCCACGTCGGCGACCGGACCGGCCTCGAACTGATCCGGACGATGCAGCAGAAGATCGTCTCGCTGCAGCAAGAGGATTACGCGGCCACCGGAGACTACGAGTCGCGGATCAAGGTGTTTGCCGAATGCACGATCACCGAGCTACTCAAAGACGGCGACGCCATCGCCGGCGCGTTCGGCTACTGGCGCGAATCGGGCCGCTTCGTCCTGTTCGAGGCACCCGCGGTGGTGCTCGCGACCGGCGGCATCGGCAAGTCGTTCAAAGTGACGTCCAACTCATGGGAGTACACCGGCGACGGACATGCACTCGCCCTGCGCGCCGGCGCGAGCCTCATCAACATGGAGTTCATCCAATTCCATCCGACAGGCATGGTGTGGCCGCCGTCGGTCAAGGGCATCCTGGTGACCGAAGGTGTTCGAGGTGACGGTGGTGTCTTGAAGAACACCGAGGGCAAGCGCTTCATGTTCGACTACATCCCGCCGGTGTTCAAAGGGCAGTACGCCGAAACCGAAGAGGAAGCCGACAAATGGCTTGCCGACAACGACAGTGCGCGGCGCACTCCCGATCTGCTGCCCCGTGACGAGGTGGCCCGGGCGATCAACGAAGAGGTCAAGGCGGGCCGTGGCACCGACCACGGGGGTGTCTACCTCGACATCGCCTCCCGCATGCCCGCCGACGAGATCGTTCGCCGGCTTCCGTCGATGCACCACCAGTTCAAGGAGTTGGCCGACGTCGACATCACCGCCGAGCCCATGGAGGTGGGTCCGACCTGTCATTACGTGATGGGTGGGATCGAGGTCGACCCGGATACCGCTGCGTCGCGCGTGCCCGGCCTGTTCGCCGCAGGGGAATGCTCCGGTGGAATGCACGGGTCAAATCGGTTGGGCGGCAACTCATTGTCGGACCTGCTGGTGTTCGGGCGCCGGGCCGGACTGGGCGCCGCGTCTTATGTCGAATCGCTGGACCGACGACCGGAGATCGCGGCCGAAGACGTCGAGCGTGCAGCTTCCTTCGCGCTGGCTCCCTTCGATCCTCCGGCCCAAGGGAAGCCCGAGAATCCCTACACACTGCACACCGAACTGCAGCAGTTCATGAACGACCTGGTGGGCATCATCCGTAAAGAGGCGGAGGTGCAAGAGGCGATCACCGACCTGGAAGAGATGCGAAACCGGTTGGGCGGCATGCAGGTCGAGGGTCACCGGCAGTTCAACCCCGGCTGGCATCTGGCGGTCGACATGCGCAACATGCTGCTGGTGTGTGAATGCGTCGCGAAGGCGGCACTCATCCGTACCGAGAGCCGAGGCGGTCACACCCGCGACGACCACCCGGCGATGGACGCGACGTGGCGTAACACGCTGCTGGTGTGCACCGCTGACGCCGGTGACGATTCGCCGGTCCCCGAGGTCACCGTGGTCCGCGAAGATCAGATCCCGATGCGCCCGGACCTGCTGGAGCTGTTCGATTTCTCCGAAATCGAGAAGTACTACACCGCCGACGAGATCGCCGGGCACCCCGACGCGGACGGCCACGGGGAGAACTGACGGTCACGAGGAGACAAGATGGGCTACGACGCGAAGTTTCGGGTGTGGCGCGGGGACACCGACAGCGGTGATCTCCAGGACTACACGGTGCTCGCCAACGACGGCGAGGTGGTGCTCGACATCATCCACCGTCTGCAGGCCACACAGGCCCCCGACCTGGCTGTGCGCTGGAATTGCAAGGCCGGCAAATGCGGCTCGTGTTCGGCGGAGGTGAACGGTCGCCCGAGGCTGCTGTGCATGACCAGGATGTCGACCTTCACCGAGGACGAGGTCATCACGGTGACACCGCTCCGCACCTTCCCGGTGATCCGCGATCTGGTCACCGACGTCTCGTTCAACTATGCGAAAGCCCGCGAGATCCAGGCGTTCACCCCACCCGAAGGCTTGGAGCCGGGGGAGTACCGGATGAAGCAGGTCGACGTGGAACGGTCGCAGGAGTTCCGCAAGTGCATCGAGTGCTTCCTATGTCAGGACACCTGCCATGTGGTCCGTGACCACGAGGAGAACAAGCAGAACTTTGCCGGACCTCGTTTCCTGATGCGAATCGCCGAACTCGACATGCATCCGCTCGACGTCGCCGAACGCCGCGACTCGGCACAGACCGAGCATGGTCTGGGACTGTGCAACATCACCAAGTGCTGTACCGAGGTGTGCCCCGAACACATCAAGATCACCGACAACGCGCTGATCCCGATGAAGGAACGGGTGGTCGATCGTCGATACGACCCGTTGGTGTGGTTGGGGAACAAGCTCTTTCGTCGCTAGTGGTGTGTCCGTCAGGGAATGCGCGCCAGGCCGTCGAATCGCGGTTAAGCTCAGCGAATGTCGAGTCCTCTCGGGATCACCCCGGACGAGTCCCTGCGCAAGGGGCTGCAAACCCGTCACATCAGCATGCTCGCCCTCGGCGGCGCCATCGGTACCGGTCTGTTCGTGGCGTCGGGTGCGACCATCGCCGACGCCGGACCGGGTGGCGCGATCACGGCATACCTGCTCATGGGCGCTATGGTGTTCTTCCTCATGCAGAGCCTGGGCGAGATGTCGGCGTACATCCCGTGCAGCAACCCGTTCGAGGAGTACGGCAAGCGCTTCGTGAGCCCGTCCTTCGGCTTCGCGGCCGGATGGAACTACTGGTTCAACTGGTCCATCACTCTCGCCGCGGAGGTGGTGGCTGCCGGGCTGATCATGAAGTACTGGCTGCCCGACGTCCCGTCGTGGGTCTGGTCGGTGGTCTTCCTGGCGGGTCTGTTGGCTCTGAACCTGTTCGCGGTCAAGGCCTTCGGTGAGGCGGAGTTCTGGTTCGCCACCATCAAGGTGATTGCGGTGGTGGTGTTCCTGTTCGTGGGCGTCCTGTTGATTCTCGGTGTCGTCGGTGACATGCCCTCGCCCGGGTTCAGCAACTGGACGGTCGGCGACGCGCCGTTCGTCGACTTTCCGCTCGGCATGCTGTCGGTGTTCCTGATCGCGGGCTTCGCGTTCCAGGGCACGGAGATGATCGCGGTCGCGGCAGGTGAGGCGGTCAATCCGAAGACAGCCATCCCGCGTGCCGTCCGCACGGTCTTCGTACGGATCCTGCTCTTCTACGTGGGAACCCTGACCATCATCGGATTCCTGATCCCGTACACCAATCCCAACTTGCTGAATGCCTCCGAGGAGAACATAGCGATCGCGCCGTTCACCCTGGTGTTCAGTCAGGCGGGCATCTCGGTCGCCGCGTCGATGATGAACGCCGTGATCCTGATCGCCATTCTCTCGGCCGGCAACGCCAGCCTGTTTGCCGCGACCCGGGCGTTGTTCGGCCTGTCCCTGGAAGGCAGCGCTCCACGCGCCTTCGCGCACGTCACTCGCACCGGAGTCCCGATACTGGCAGTGGCCGCCACCGCGGCCATCGGAGCTCTCTGCTTCCTCGCCAGCAGGGTGGGCGACGGACGTGCGTACGTGTGGCTTGTCACCGCGTCGTCGGTGGCCGGTTTCGTCACCTGGATGGGAATCGCCTGGGCCCATTACCGCTTCCGGCGGGCCTGGCATGCGCAAGAGCGACCGCTCGACGACCTGCCGTACAAGGCATGGCTGTATCCGGCCGGCCCGATCATCGCGCTGGTCATGTGCGTGGCCGTCATCGCCGGCCAGAACCTGCCCGCCATCCGCGACGGCAGCGCAGGCAATCTCGAACTATGGCTGACCGCCTACGGCGCGTTGTTCGTGTTTCTGGGGCTGTGGTGGGGACACAAACTCGTCACCCGACTACCGGCGGTGGACTTGCGCACCGCCGACCTCTCACCCAGGTCGGCCGCGTCGGCGCATTACCTGACCGACGAACACGCGAAGTAGATCTACTCCGGCACCGATGTTGCCGAATGAATGACCCGTTTTTGTTGACTACCAGGCACTCGAACTACCATCCAGCCCATGAAAATGCGCACCCTCGTCTTGTCGGTCCTCATCGCAGGCGGAACCGTTCTCGGTGTGGCCGGGCATGCCGATGCCGCCACCAAACCACGCGTCGGGGCACCCTGCTTGCTGTCCGAGGAAGGCAAGTTCCGCACGGCTCCCGGCGGTCAGACAGTGCGCTGCACCAACACCGGATACTCCGGGATGAAGTGGGTGCGCGTCGCGCAACGCTAGTGCTCGCCCTCCACTCCTGACATCCATCGGATCGGTGACCGCGGCTACGACCTGTACAGGCCTGCCGGTCTGCGGGTTCCGGCCCCGCTGGTCGTGGTGCTGCACGGTGCACTTCGCAGCGGACACGAGGCCGAGGAACGCTTCGGTTGGGGATGCGGCGGCCGACCGTGGTGGCTTTGTCGCGGCCTTCCCCGACGGACTGAATGGTTTCTGGAACGCCGGGGCGTGCTGTGGCACGGCTTCTCTGCACGGCGTTGACGATGTCGGCTTCGTCAAACAGGTTGTCGCCGACGTCAAACGCACGGTCGACATCCACGAGTCGAGAGTGTTCGTCTTCGGTATGTCGAACGGCGCCATGCTGGCCTACCGATTCATCTGCGAGACAACACTGTTCGTGGCAGCCGCACCTGTCGCCGGTTCGCTCGGGGTCCCGTGCGTGGGACATCAATGGCCCGGTGGCCGATGGGCGCCGCTCAGCGTGCGACGACGTCCGGATGTGTGTTCAGGTACGCGTCGAATGCGTCGGCGGTGGTGAGCTCCGGGGTGTATCCGAACTCGGACTTCAAGCGGGTGTTGTCCAGCACAGGGCGGTAGCGCAGAAACCGGACCTGGGCGGGACCGTGGGGCGTCAGACGCAACGCACGCGCCACGAGCAGCCCTGCGGCCAACAGCGGTGCAGGAACTGTCAAGCGCGGTTTGCCGAGTCGCGCGGCGATCTGTTCGACGGTCAATGCGCCGTCGCCGGCGACGTTGAAGATCCCGGCCGGCCCGTCGGTGGCGGCGCGCGCCATGGCACGCGCCACGTCGTCGACCCAGACGAAGACGAACGGCGAGCCCGAACCTCGAATCGTCAAGATTCGCTTGCCATCCCACAGGGCGGTGATCTGATTGGCGACGGTGGGGCCGAGGATGGTGCCGATCCGAAACACCACCTGCTCGAGTTCCGGGTGCTCGACGCGAGTCCGGGCCAGCATCTCTTCCACCAGTCGCTTGTGCCGCGAATACGGGAATTCGTCGTTGCCGCGCGTAGGCTCGTCCTCGGTGATCCACCCCGGATTGTCCGGGTGATAGCCATATGCCGCGCCCGAACTCGACACCACGATTCGCCGAACCTGTGCCCCGACGCACGCGCGCAGCACATTCGCACTTCCCGTCACGTCCACCCGGTACTCCAGGTCCACGTCTCGTCCGGGATTGACGATGGCGGCCAGGTGCACGACCACGTCGATGTGATGCTCGCGCAACAGCGGCTCGATGCGATCGGGATCGGTGACGTCGAGGACCACGTCGACGACGCCCGCACGGGGTGCGTCGGGTATCCGGATGTCCGCGGACACCACCGTGTCCACCTCGTCACGACCGACGAGTTCACGCGCCACCGTCGACCCGAGGAAGCCGGCCCCGCCGGTCACCAGCACATTGGTCATCAGGGCGCCACCGGATTGGCCACGGCGGCGTCACCTTTCGCCGAGCCGGTCCGCTTGAGCGTGTGACGGCCCCACACAGTTGCCAGCACCAACCCGGCGAGGACGTCCCACACTCCCCACCAGCCGGCCACGACTGCCATCCCGCCCAGTCCGTCGAAGAAGGTCATCACCAGACCGAGTCCCAGGCCGGCATTGCGGATGCCGACCTCGAAGGTCATCGCCTTGCGCTCGCCAGTGCCGAGGCCACCGATGGCCGCGGTCGACCACCCGATCCCCAGTGCCGCGGAGTCGTGGATGGCGACGACCACCAAGATGATGCCGAGGTGAGAGACGAAGGCCTCCCAGTTTCCGGCCAAGGCGGCCACGACGAACCCGACAAGAGCAAGCAGCCCAACCCATTTCACGGTGGGTTGCACGCGGTCGGCGAAGCGTGGGTACGCGCTTCGCAGTCCTAGGCCCAACGCGAAGGGCACCCCGATAATGAGTGCGATCTCGACCAACATGCGCATTGGGTCGAGTCGGACGTCGGTCAGCAGATCGCCGGCGTCGGGGTGGATGGATCCCCAGAAGGAAATGCTCAGTGGCAGAGCGACTATGTAGATCACATTGCTCACGGCGGTCATCGAGACCGACAACGCCACATTGCCCGCGGCACGATGCGTCAGGATCTGCGAGATGTTGCCCGGTGGGCAGCACGCCACCAGCAGCATGCCCAACGCCATCGAGGGGGTTACGGGCAGGATCAACGTCAACACGAAGGTGATCGCCGGCAGGATCAGCAATTGGGCCGCGATGGCGAGGACGAATGGGCGCGGATGCCGTGCGACCACCCGAAAGTCCCGTGGTGTGGTGTCCAGGGCGATACCGAACATGATGAACGCGAGCAGGATGCTCAAGAGAGTCAGCGATCCTGGCGTGAAGTTGACGGTGACCTCGTCGATACCGGCGGCGAGTGTCATGGGTGTGCTCCGGTCTCGCCCGCAAGCACCGCAGTTTCCTTCAGCACAGCTCGACGGTAGGCGTCCTTGTTGACGTAGTAGGACATTCGCGCCAGGCCGAGGTAGCGATAGCCTGCCGTGAGGTCCGGCCACGGATTCTCGCGAACCCGGGACCGAAACGCTTCGGCAGCGGCCGGGTCGTGCTCGACGGCGTGTAGGTAGGCCGCGATCAGTTCGGCCTGTTCGTACCGTCCTTGCCATCCCAAACCGGACGCCTCGACCATTCCCATCACGAACAGGCCGGAGAAGTCCGGCGGGAAGATGTTCATGAACAGTTCGGGTGCGTCCGAGGTCCAGTTCAGCAGGGCAGAGTCGACGAACGGGTAGTCGAGTCGGTAGCCGGTGGCCAGTAGGAGTACGTCGTAGTCCCCGCTGCTGCCGTCGCGGAAGGTGACCGTGGTGCCGTCGAAGCGTTCGACGTCCGGGCGGATCCGCAGATCACCCTGGCCCAGGTGATTCAGGATCGCCGTGTTCACGACCGGATGCGACTCGTATATCCGGTGGTCCGGTGTGGGGAAACCGAACCGAATGGGGTCACCGGTGAACAGCTTCAGAAGGCGGGTGTCGATGAATTGTTTGATACGCCGGGGCAGTGGCCGGCCCTGGTTGAGGGTGTCTGATGAACGCCCGAAGAGATATCGGGGCACAAAGTAATAGCCGCGTCGCACACTCATGTCCACGGTATCGGCGTGGTGGACGGCGTCGACGGCGATGTCGCAGCCGGAGTTGCCCGCGCCGACCAGCAGCACTCGTTTGCCGGCGAGTTGTTCTCCACGTTTGTAGTTGCTCGAGTGCAGGATCTCACCGGTGAACTCGCCCGCGAACTCCGGCACATTCGGCTCGGCCAGGGTGCCGTTGGCCGCGATCACACCATCGACGAACTCGGTGACTTCGCCGTCACGTGTGGTGACCGTGAGCAACCATCCGTCGCCCTTGGGTTCAGCTCGATCCACACGGGTGTCGAAGTGGAAATGCCGCGTGAGGTCGAAATGGGTGGCGTAGTCGTCGAAGTAGCGCTTGAGCACGCGGTGACCCGGATAGTCGATCGTGCTGTTCATCGGAAACTCGCTGAACTCGGTGGTGGTTCGCGAGGAGATCAGATGAGCGGACTCGGACACGGTGCTGCGCGGGTTGTCGATGTCCCACAGCCCACCGACCCCGGACGCCGCCTCGAACCCGACGAATGCGATGCCCGCAGCTTGCAATGCCCGTGCGGCTGCCAGCCCGCTGGGCCCTGCCCCGATGATCGCGTACTTACTCACCCGACTCACCCAACCCGTACCTGCGCTGATCGTTCACCGCATCGACTCCGACGATTTCGAGCCATATTGTGTCATCGTCGGGAGCCCTGGATTGTCCGACGGCAGGTTTGACCTGCGGTGAGGTGCGCGGGGGCCTTCGGATCACGGCGGTGGAAAGTCGATCGTGTCCCGGGGTGCCTTCTGACGATTCTGGGGCGGATGCCTCACGCGAGTGACGACGCCGCAATCGCCCGCGTTCACCACGACCACCTCGACGGGGCCGCTGACTCGACGAGTACGGTGACCACCGCTATGACCTGGAGAGATGCAGCCTGTCGCGGGAGGCGCGCCGGACACTCTGTGTCCTGTTGGAGAATCTGTGCGCTGCAGCACACGGTTTACCCGATTCGGCACAGGGTGTGGCCTGAGGGCATCCATGGCACATCACCGCCCGGTCGGGCGCGGCCTGGGCTTCTGTCTGGCCACCTACCACGTTGATCTACGAGAACTCGAGTTGAGTTGGAGAACGCGAGTGCTGCAGCACTCGCGTTCTCCAACTCGGCACCGGTTGTCGTGGGTGCCGGCTATCGGCGTGGCGCAATGTCAGAAGCCGCGTGGATGGTCATAAACCCTATGCGCACCAGCGGTTTCCGACCACACTAGCGGTTTGTGGCGAGGAACGCGGCTAACGGGTAGGAGGCTCTCAGCCGAGTCGCCCGGACAGTCGTTCGACGCCGCGGAACAGTGCGCTGTGATCGAGTCCGCCGTCGCCGTTGGCGCGTGCCGACGCCATCAGCGTGGCGACGAGGTTTCCGACCGGAAGCGCGAGCCCGGCGTCGCGTGCCGACGCGGTGACGATCCCGAGATCCTTGTGGTGCAAGTCAATTCGTGCGCCCGGAGCGAAGTCGCGGTCGATCATCCGCTGCGCCTTGTGGTCGAGAACCGTCGACCCGGCAAGCCCACCACCGAGGACGCGAACAGCAGACGACGTGTCCACGTTGTGGGCTTCGAGGAAGACGATGGCCTCGGACAGTGCCGCTATGTTCGCTGCGACGATCAGTTGATTGGCGGCCTTGACGAGTTGGCCACTGCCGCAGGATCCGACGTGAACGACAGTGGTACCGACCGCATCGAACACGGGCCGGGCCTTCGCGAACGCGTCGTCGGGTCCGCCGACCATGATCGACAGCTTTGCGTCGATGGCGCCCTCCTCGCCGCCGGAGACCGGTGCGTCGAGAAAGACGTGGCCGTGCTCGGCTGCTGCGTCGGCCATGCCCATGGCCACGTGAGGGCTGATGGTGGAGAAATCGATGACCACGGTTCCCGGTGCGGCATGGGTGAAGACACCGTCGGGGCCGGTCAGGACCGATTCGACATCGGCGGAGTCGGGCACCATGGTGGCGACGAACTCGGCGTTGGAAACCGCTTCGGCGATCGAATCCGCGGCCGTGCCCCCGGCCTCCACGAGATTTGCGGCTCGCGACGGTGTCCGGTTGAAGCCGACGACCCGATGGCCGGCCCGGACCATGTTGATCGCCATGGGGCTGCCCATCACGCCGAGTCCGATGAATGCGATCGATGTCACTTCTGCTCCCTGGTCGGTTGCTGATTACGTTGTGCCCCAGGCGAACCCCGGGAGCCAGTCGAACGGATCCGGGCGCGTCGCCTCGTACTCGAGACTGATCCATCCCCGATAGCCTTCGGCCGCCAGGGTCCTCAGGTGGCCGGCGAGATCCAATGTCCCGGTGCCGGGTTCGCTTCGGCCGGGAGCATCGGCGATCTGCACGTGACCGATGTCATCGGTGAGACCGGATAAGACCATCCCGAGATCCTCGCCATTGACCGCCAGATGGTAGAGGTCGGCGAGCAGCTTGAGGTTGCGGCACCCGTGTTCTCGTCGCACGCGCTCGATGACTTGTATCGCATCGGCGGCACGCCGCAGCGGGTACGTGGGAATCGCACTGAGGGGCTCGATCAGAATGTCCGCGTCGATCGTCGCCGCGGCCCGCGCGGCAAATGCGAGGTTCTCGGCGGCCAGGTGATCCTGGCTGTCGGCACCGACGCCCTCGATCCGGTTGCCGTAGAGCGCATTGAAACCGACTGTCCCCAAAAGCTTACCGATGCCGACCGCCACGTCGACGCTGTCTCGGAACTCGCCGGATGCTCGAGGATCGGAGACCAGGCCGCGGTCACCAGCCGCGAGGTTGCCCGCAGCGAAGTTCAAATGGGTCAGTCGAACACCGGCGTCGCCGATCGCCGTGACGAACGCGTCGACATGGCTGTCTCTGGGCACTGCGGACTCGAACGGCCACCAGAACTCGACGGCGTCGAAACCGGCTTCTCGGGCTGCCTGCGGGCGCTGATGCAGTGGCAACGACCGGAAGAGGATCGAACAGTTGACTGTCAGACGTCGATGGTCCATCGCCTGCTCCTGCATCCTCGTTTCCCTGCATACTCGCTCACCGTGCGATGACCAATTCTGCCGTGGCCCGGGTCATGGCCACATAGGTGTCCACCGATCCGGTGATACCAGAGCCGAAGTCTTCCGGCCGCACCACGATGACCAGGTCGAATTCGAGGCCCTTGACTCGTTCGGGGCTCAGTGACCGGACGCGCGGCCTCTCGTCGAACGTGGCGTCGCCGATGACACATGCCGTCGTGTCGGGATGATCCGCGAGCCACTTGTCCAGGAACCCGTGGAGGTCGACGATCGGAATGTGCCCGACGGGCCGGCCGGATCGGCGTATGGAGGTGGGCACATTGGCGTCGGGGAGGGCGGCGCGGATGATGGGTTCGGCGGTCTCCATGATCTCCGCCGGGGTGCGGTAGTTGACGCTGAGAGGCGCGATTCGGACCTCGCCCAGCCCGATGCGGGTGAGGCGTTCTGTCCACGACTCCGAGAACCCTCGCCGAGCCTGTGCGCGGTCGCCGACGACGGTCATGCTCCCGGACGGGCATCGGTCGGTCAGCATGTGCCACTGTGCGTCGGCGAGTTCCTGCGCTTCGTCGACGATGATGTGTGCGAAGGGACCGGCCAACAGGTCGGGATCTGCACGAGGCACTTCGCTCTCGTCGACGAGCGCGTCGCGCAGGTCACCTTGCCGGAGCATCGACATCAAGCCTTCGCCGTCGTCGTACTCTCTCGATGAAATCAAGTGGCTCACCACGTCATCCATTTCTGCCCGCTGGGCGGCCAGTACCTTTGCGCGGCGCCGACGACGCTGCTCGGCCCCGGGGTCGCCGAGGCGGCGACGGGCAGCATCGAGGAGGGGGAGATCCGCGGATGTCCACGCCGCTCCATCGGGGCGTTGGAGTAGCCGGACCTGGTCCTCGGTGAGGTCGGGATCGCACCAGCGCAGGAATGCCGGAACCGTCCACAGATCGCCGACGATGTCGGTGGCGTGCACGATGGGCCAGGAGCGGCTGACCAGGGCAGCCAGGTCCTCGTCGGACTGCAGTGCGGCGCTGACCATTTCACTCGCGATGTCCCCGACAACGGCGCGAATCGAATCCACGGCGATATCGCTCAGCGTCTCCCAGATGTGTTCGCGGGCTTCGTTGTGTGGCGCGTCGCCGGCGGCATCGAAGGCCTCCGACCAGTCGGCGGCCGTGAACGTGACTTCGCCCCAGAGTGTGTCGACCGTGGTCGTCGACGGTGGTTGCTCATAGAACAGCACCGCGCGTTCCACTGCGCGCACCATCGCCAGCGAGCCCTTGAGGTGCGCCACGCCCGGATCGCGTTCTGGCCGAGACTGTTCGCCCTCGGCGACGATGTCGTTCGGTGTGCACAGCCGCACCCCGTCGGTACCGAGATTGGGCAAGACGTCGGCGACGTAGCCCAGATACGGCTCGTGCGGTCCCACCACCAGCACGCCGCCACGGTGCCCGCTCACGCGCTCGTCGGCGTAAAGCAAGTACGCGGCACGATGTAGTGCGACAACGGTTTTGCCCGTTCCGGGACCGCCGTCGACGACGAGTGCGCCCTGCGACGGCGCGCGCACCGCGAGGTCCTGATCTGATGCGATAGTGCCGAGGACATCGCGCATCCGAGGCGAACGTCCGACCGACAGCGTGGCAAGGAACGCGGAATCGTCGTCCGGAGCGACCGGGTGGGTGAGCGGGGCGTCGACCAGGATCTCGTCCCAGAAGTCGACGATGCTGCCCTGCGACCAGCGATACCTACGCCGACTCTCCAGGTCTGCGGGATGAGCCTGCGTCGCTCCGAAATATGGCTCGGCCTCCGGAGTGCGCCAATCGACGAGCAGTACGTCGCCGTCGAAGTCAACGAGACCGACGCGGCCGATGTAGACGATGCTGCCATCGCGACAGACGAAACGCCCGAGGCAGACGTCGCGCTCGTGGCGTCGGAGTACGGCGAGTCTCGAGGTCAGACCGCGGATCTCCAGATCACGATCGGACGCCTCCTGCCATTCGTTGCCCGACAGTGTTCGGCGCAGCTCGTCGAGCCGGGCGGTGAGCGTGCTGACAGAGTGCTCCAGGTGTTGGGCGATACGCGCCATCCATTCGGTGTCAGTGGTGATCAGAGTCGGGTTGGCGTGAGCGGGATGGTCGGCGGCAAGGGTGAAGATGGGGCGGTCGAACGGCATGCAGTCTCTTCCGTGAGGTGGCGGAGTCGACCATGGTGCACCACGATGGGGGCCTTGCCGCAAGCCCCCTACCTCGGTATATGGTGAAAGGGGAAGTGATCGTGAAAGTGGGGGTTGCGCCCGATGGCGATTGTCAATCGAGGTTTTGTCGGCCGTCGGGACCGCGCCGCCGATCGGCTTCCGCCCGGACAATACTCGACCGTCGACTTCCCGGTGCTCTCCGCGGAGCCGACACCTGTTCTGCCCCATGACTCTTGGCGACTGACCATCCAATCGTCCGAGCATCGCGCGCACTCAATGGACTGGGCGGCCTTCAGTGCATTGCCGCATCGGGACCTCACCACCGACATTCACTGCGTGACCCGCTGGTCAAAGTTCGACACCCGTTGGCGTGGTGTGGCTTTCGATGACCTACTGGGAGTTCTGCCCTGGCAGCCCGACGCCTACGTGATGGCGCACTGCTACGGCGGATACACCACCAATGTGCCGTTGGCCGACTTGGTCGACGGCAAGGGATGGCTCGCCGACACCTACGACGGCGAGCCCCTCGCGCCCGAACATGGCGGTCCGGTACGCCTTCTGGTACCGCACCTCTACTTCTGGAAGAGTGCCAAATGGGTTCGGCGCCTTCGGTTCATGCCCCACGATGCGCCAGGTTTCTGGGAGGAACGCGGATACCACATCTACGGCGACCCCTGGCGTGAGCAGCGCTATTCATGACCACCCACTGGCAGGTCACCACGGTGATCGCAGCCGAGCTGCAAACGCCGACCGCCCGCTCCTTCCGATTGGCCTTGAGCGAACCGTTTAAGGCCGACGCGGGTGCACATGTCGACATCCGACTGACCGCCGAGGACGGCTATTCCACCGCGCGTGCCTACTCGCTGTCCGATGTTCGTGAGACCCGCACCATCGAGGTCACTGTCGAGAGGGCCGACGACGGGGAGGTGTCGCCCTACCTTGTCGATGTCGTGGAACGAGGCGACCCTCTGGAGATCAGCGGTCCACACGGAAATTGGTTCACGTGGGACCCGGCCGGCACCGAGCCGGTGCAGTTGATCGGTGGCGGCTCGGGAATCGTGCCGCTGATGTCGATGATTCGTCTCCGCGAGGTCGCCGCGCCGTCGGTGCCGTTCAACCTCGTCTACTCTCTACGAGCCCCGGATCGACGCTACTTCGGTGCCGAGCTCGATCAGCTGTCGTCGCACCACCGGATGCCGATCACGTACTTCCACACCCGGAATGCACCTGACGGTGATCCGCGTCGTCCCGGTCGCGTGACCGCAGATGAACTCACGGCCGTCACCATACCGCCCGAGCGTCAACCGACCGTCTTCATCTGTGGCCCAACGGATTTTGTCGAGCACTGCGTGCGGGCGATGATCGCGGCCGGACACGACGCTGCGCGGATCAGGACCGAACGGTTCGGGTGAACCCACTCCAGCGGGCATCGACCCTCCGATGGCCGAGGTGTGAGGAGCCCTGACGACGAGCCTCGAAGCCCCTGGCGAGAGTCCATTGTCGTCTCAACAGCAGTACTCTTCGGATCAGCCGAGGCGGTCGAGCAACTGTGTCAGGGTCTGTCGTTCGCTCGGAGTCAACGGCGCCAAGAATTCCTCTTGTACCGAGGCGAGGACTGCGGCCAGGCGATCGAGTTCGCGATGCCCGGCAGGGGTCAGGCGGACCAGCATTCGCCTGCCGTCGGTCGAATCCGATTCTCGCGCAATGAAACCCTGCGCTTCGAGGGTCCTGAGTGAATTCGTCACATCGCTGCGATCCAGTCCGGTCGCTCGGCCGATGTCGGCCTGGCTCAGTCGATCTGCCGATTCCAGGGTCGCCATGATGCGGTAGAAGTATGGCCGCGAATCGGCTGCGGAGAACGCCTGCTGGAGGAGGGTGTGAGCGCGAAGGTTCGCGCGACTCATCAGCCACGTGGCCTGGTGCCGGAGACGATCCGTCATGTCGTGACCGTACCAGTTCGTTGGCCAGGCCAACGTTATCGGAGTATTGTTGGTGCAACCAACGAATAAAGACGGCGAGGAGAGCGGGATGATCGAGTTCGGGCCCCAGTTGATCGGTCAGGTCGAGAAGACGCTCGGCGCACTACTGGAGTCCGTACTGCGCGACTCCAATATCTCCGAGAGGGAATGGGTCACCTTGCGGATCGCGGCGCAGAACACGAACGGACCCGCCGGCCTGTCCGCGGTCGTCTCAGATCGGGCACGTTTTGCCGATGCCGAGCAGATCATCGGTGGCCTGGCGGAGAAGGGGTTGCTCGATGGCGACGCGCTGACCATGCGCGGCCGGGAGTTCCTCGAACAAACAGGAGCGAGGATCTCCCGGCTGACCGCGCCGATCTGGGGTGGCTTGCCCACCGCAGACGTCGAGGCGGCCACACGCGTGCTCAACGAGGTCCTCGACCGGGGTCGCGTCGTCGCGAGTTCCGCGGAATCGTCGTAGCGACGATTCCGCCCGGGCCGCGTTGGTTGGTCAGCGGGTCACGGGTGGACGTTGCGCTTGTTCAGCCAGACCTGCGGATTGATCTTGTTGCCGCTCTTGTCCCAGACCTCGTAGTGCAGGTGCGGCCCGGTGGACTGGCCACGGTTTCCGACGGTGGCGATCTTCTGGCCGGCGCTGACCTTCTGTCCGGCGTGGACAAAGCTCTTGTCGACATGGCCGAAGACGCCGGTGGTGCCGTCGTCCTGCCGAACGCGGACCCACTGGCCGAAGCCCGACGCCGGACCGGATTCGAGGACGACTCCGTCGGTCACCGCGTAGACCGGGGTCCCGATCTTGTTGGCGATGTCGACTCCGTTGTGGTGGCTGCCCCAGCGTTCGCCGTAGCCCGAGGTGACGGTGCCGCTGGTCGGCGCCACGGCGCGGCCCGGCACGTGCGGGAGAACGCGCGGCGGAAGGATGTTCGGGGGGAGAATGCCGCGCGCCAGGTTGTCGACCTGCGGCGGAAGTGTCACGTTCGCGGGCAGCTTGGGCATCGGGGGAGCGGGCTGCGCCGCCGCGTGGGCTGCGCCTCCGATGGTGAGGCCGATCGTGCCCGCGAAGGCTACGACGGCGCCGGTCTTGACCTTGGTGGTCCAGGCGCGGGTGACGGGCTTTGTCGAGTTGTGTGCGTTCAGTTGGTTTCGTGGCACGTCGTTGTCCATTTCGTCTTTTGGTAACAGTTCGGTATCGGCAAGGACACGGCGAGGCTACTCACGGAAAGGTCGGCGAAGCCAGCGAGAAGGGGGTGGACGTGAGGGGGCTCACCCGTCACGCCGCGAGCGACAAATGCCACGATTGGGATGAAATACCAGGTGAAAGGCGGATCAGGCGCTTCACGCGTGCTCGGGCCCGGATTCCCAGAAGTCGACACGCGGGCCCTTGGCGACGGGCGTGCCGGCTTGTCGGGCTCAGCGACCCAGTCGAACGTCGCGTTGTGACCACAGTCACAAGGCTTCGGCCCAGAGTCGGAGGCTGATCTGGGCGCCCAGGCTTGCGCCACGAGGAGGCACTGACATGACACCCGATTACGGGGCTTTTCAACTCGAGATATACCTGGCCGGCACCCAGGGCCGACTTCCGAGGTATCCCGTGGATTCGGAGTCCCTGGAACACCGGGCGCAGGAGGTGTTGCCGCCCTGGATCTGGTCCTATGTCGCCGGTGGGTGTGGGAACGAGCGGACGCAGCGGGCAAACGTCGATGCCTTTGAGAAGTGGGGCGTAGTGCCCCGAATGGGTGTGGGGGCGGTCGAACGTGACTTGTCCGTCGAATTGTTCGGCATGACGCTGCCGTCGCCGGTATTCATGGCGCCGATCGGGGTGATCCGGATCTGCTCACAGGACTTCCACGGCGATCTCGCGGTCGCACGCGCCGCCGAACGCACCGGAATCCCGGCCGTGCAGTCCACGCTGTCCATGGACCCGGTCGAGGAGACCGGTGCCGTCCACCAGGAGACGCCGGGCTTCTTTCAGCTGTACATGCCCAGGGATCGTGACCTCGCGCTGAGCTTCATCCGCCGTGCCGAGCAGTCCGGGTACAAGGGAATCGCGGTCACCCTCGACACCTGGACGCCTGGCTGGCGGCCGCGTGACCTCATTACATCCAACTTTCCGCAGCTGCGTGGGATGTGCGTCTCCAACTACTTCACCGATCCCAATTGCCTTGCCAAGCTCGCCAAGAGCCCGGAGGAGGACCTGCCGACTGCGATCCTGACGTGGGCGGCGAACTTCGGGCAGCCGGTCACTTGGGACGACCTCGCCTGGATTCGAGAGGTGACCGATCTCCTCGTCATTCCGAAAGGGGTATGTCACCCCGACGACGTCCGCCGCGCCATTGACGTCGGTGCCGACGCGATCTACTGCTCGAATCATGTTGGGCGCCAGGCGAATGGAGGACTACCCGCCTTGCAGCACTTCCCGGCGTGGTGGCCGCCGCGGGCGATACGCCGGTCCTGTTCGATTCGGGGGTGCGCAACGGGAGCGACGTCGTCCTCGCGCTGGCGCTCGGGGCCACCGCGGTCGGTCTCGGACGCTCTTATGCATACGCGCTGGCCGTCGGCGGCGAGGACGGGCTGGTGCATCACCTCCGGTCGGTGCTGGCCGAGGCCGATCTCCTGATGGCGATCAAACGGCTACCCGACGCTGGCCGACCTGCGCGCCGAGGGTGCCATTCGCCGCGAGATGTAGTCGCCACGGCTCGCGCTCGGTTTCGGGCGCTCGCTCGCGATCTGCGCCGACGTCTATTGCCGTCGGTATGGATCACCCCCAGGCGAGGGCGGTCTCCGCCGGGACGCGCGGCAGTCGGTCAAACCACGGGTTGTCCCCGGGGTGTCCGATGGTGACAACCAGATGGCTCTTCCACGTCGTGCCGGCGAAGAACTCCGCGTCGACACCAGCGCGGTCGAATCCGCCCATCGGGCCGGCAGCGAGCCCTTGTGCGCGGACCGCCATGAGGAACACACCGGACTGCAGAGCGGCGTTGTACTCGGCCATGTCCTTGACGACGTCCTCCGGCATCGAGGAGAAGTGCTGGAAGTACATCTCGGCACGATCCGGGAATGTCGTTGGGAACTGTTCGTAGAAGCGTCCGTCGTAGGCCAGGATGGCCAGCGCGGGGGCGGCGAGAACCTTGTCGCCGTTGGTCTCCATCATGTGCGGCGCCAGTCGTTCGCGCCCGTCCTGGGTTCGGATGAACAACGCGCGCAGGGGCTGCGCGTTGGCGCCCGACGGAGACCACCGGGCGAGATCCCAGATGCCCTGCAACTCGTCGTCGGAGACGGGGATGTCGGCAAACGAATTGGCGGTTCGCGCTTCGGTGAACAGCAGCGATCGGCCGCGCTCGTCCAGCTGTTCGAGGTCATACCCAAGATCTACACTCATCGATTTACTCCTATAATCAGTGTGGCTCTTCAATTTGATGGTACTACTAATCTAGTAGTTAAGTCCAAACCGAGAGTTGCTAAGATCGGACACATGCCTACTCGTCGCGCTGCATCGGTGGCATCGTCGACGGATGGTCAGCCCCCCGCCTGCGATGCGACGCTGACCCGGGCGTTCACCTTTCTGGGCAAACGCTGGAACGGACTTCTGCTGGGCACGTTGATGCACGGGCCGGCAGGTTTTGCCGAGCTCAAGCGCGGACTGGGCATCAGCGATTCGATGCTGTCGGACCGACTCAACGAACTGACGAGAGCAAATCTCGTCGAGCGCAAGGTGGACCCCGGACCTCCAGTCGCCGTGACCTACGCGCTCACCGACGACGGACTGGCGATCTCACCCGTTTTCGAGGCGCTGGTCAAGTGGGCCCACAGTCATCTTCCCGCGGAACAGTGCGTCGGCCACGCCGACGGCTGACCGGAGAACTCCCACCCGCGCACCAGAAGGATTGCGCAAGCGGGATATTCGTGAGCGACCGACGGTTCTCGCTTACCTCGGCGGCATCGCGGAAGCCAGGTTGACGCCGATGACCCGGCATTTCATGTTGTCGGGTGGCGAGCAGAAAACCCCGCTGAACAGGGGTTTCATGGTGCCCTCGGTGAGACTCGAACTCACACTGGACGGGTTTTGAATCCGTTGCCTCTGCCAATTGGGCTACGAGGGCGTGCGCGCGACGGTGTCGGTTGCAACAGCCAACTCTAGATGATCGGCCGGTGGGCACGTCACCCGGTACTCTGCCAGCATCGACCTCCGTGCTGCCGGGCCATGCTCGGTGGCCCGACCTGCGGGGTCGCCGACATCGAGGAGGGGAAGTGACGGTGACCGACAGCGTCAAGGCACATGCCGACGGTGCGACGACGGCACACAAGGTGCTCGTCGCCGAGGACGACTCGCTGATTCGGATGGACCTCATCGAGATGCTTCGCGAAGAGGGTTACGACGTCGTGGGGGAGGCGCCCAACGGTCAGGCGGCCGTCGAACTCACCGAGAGCCTGGGTCCCGACCTGGTGATCATGGACATCAAGATGCCGATCCGCGACGGGATCGACGCGGCCACCGAGATCGCCCAGAAACGGTTGGCGCCGGTGGTGATGCTGACGGCATTCAGCCAGCGCGATTTCATCGAGAAGGCTCGCGACGCCGGCGCGATGGCATATCTGGTGAAGCCGTTCACCAAGGCTGATCTGGTCCCGGCGATCGAGGTCGCGGTGAGTCGCTACCAAGAACTCAAGATGCTCGAGCGTGAAGTCGCGACGGTCAACGATCGTCTGGAGACACGCAAGGTCGTCGAACGAGCCAAGGGTCTGCTGATGGAGAAGCAGGGCTTGTCCGAACCCGAGGCGTTCAAGTGGATTCAGCGTGCAGCGATGGATCGTCGGACGACGATGAAGGCGGTGGCGCAGGTCGTCGTGGAGACGCTCGGTCCCCAGGGCTGACTGAACTGCGAGCCTCGTAAATTCTGGGAAAACCTCACCGCGTTTGTCGTGGGAGTTTGCGCCCAATCCATCGCACCCAGCGCTTGGGCGGTCTATGTTTTCTCAAGGTCTGCTCAGCAGATCTCTCGACCAAGGGGTCGGGCCGGCTCTTGGAGAGAGGTACTGAACAATGCACCGTCGCGTGACGACAGTTGCACTGGCGACGACGCTGGCAGCTGTACTCGCCGTTTCGGCATGTAGTAGCAAATCCACGGATTCGGGTTCTGAATCCAGTGGATCGGCCGGCTCCGGACTGACGATCTCGCCTGTGGCCCAGATCAATACCGCGGGCGAGGAACAGCCCGCGGTACAGGAGGCCAACGCGCTCAATCCCGCCGAACCCGGCGGCCAGACCTGTGCCCCCGCGACCATCGCGATGGCCGGCGCCCTCACGGGTGCCGATGCGGCTCTGGGCATCAACATCAAGTACGGCGCTCAACTGGCCGTCGACCAGCACAACAAGGCCAACCCGAACTGCCAGATCACGCTGAAGACCTTCGACACAGAAGGCGATCCGCAGAAGGCAACTCAGGTAGCCCCGCAGATCACCAACGATGATTCGATCATCGGACTGATCGGTCCTGCCTTCTCGGGCGAGACCAAGGCGACCGGCGGCATCTTCAATCAGGCGGGGCTGGTGTCGGTGACGGCGTCGGCCACCAATCCGGGCCTCACCGGAAACGGCTGGAAGACCTTCTTCCGCGGACTGGCCAACGATGACGTGCAAGGTCCCGCCGTCGCCAACTACCTGACCGGCAAGCTCGGCAAGCAGAAGGTGTGCGTCATCAAGGACGACACCGACTACGGCGCCGGCCTGGAGAATGCGGTGACCGAGGCGCTGGGTGCCAAGGCCGACGCCAGTTGCTCCGGCGATGTGAAGAAGGGTGAGCGCGATTTCTCGGCGGTCATCTCTAAAGTAACTGCGGCACAACCGGATGCGGTGTTCTACGCGGGGTACTACGCGGAGGCCGCGCCACTCGCGCAGCAGCTGAAGACCGCAGCCCCCAACGTGACCTTCGTGTCGGGTGACGGTGCCAACGATCCGCAGTTCACCGCGCAGGCGGGCGACTCGGCGAAGGGCGCCTACCTGTCGTGCCCGTGTGGTCCGGCTCCCTCGCAGTTCGCGCAGGAGTATCAGTCGGCGTTCAACCAGGCTCCGGGCGTCTACTCCGTCGAGGCCTACGACATCGCGGCCATCATGATGAAGGGCATCGAGGAGGGCAACACCACCCGACCGAAGCTCCTGCAGTACATCGGGCAATACAAGGGCGCGGGTCTTGCGCGTCAGTACTCGTGGCAGACCAACGGCGAGCTCTCGACATCGCTGATCTGGGTGTACGAGGTCAAGTAACGCATCAACCAAACACTCGGTGCGTCCGTGCCGCCCACCGGCGTTCGGGCGCACCGAGTGTTTGTGAAGTACACCCGTGAACGATGACGGCTGAAGGGGACGAATGACCACCACCTACCTGGTGGCCGAGACGACAACAGCGGTGGCGTCGACCATTGGATTCGACGTCGGATCGCTTGTCGACAGCTTCTGGTATCTGACCATCGAGGGCCTGACGTACGGCTCCGTGTACGCCCTGGTGGCGGTCGGTTACACGCTTGTCTACGGCGTTTTGCGGCTCATCAACTTCGCGCATTCCGAGGTCTTCATGCTCGGCATGTTCGGCACCTACGTCGGATTGCTGCTGCTGGGGTTCACCCCGTCCGGCAACACGTACGCCGAGGGCACGTTGATGACGGTGGTTTATCTGGTGCTGGCGGGTCTGTTTGGCATGATCGTGTCCGGCGGTGCGGCCATGGGGTTGGAGTTCGTGGCCTATCGGCCGCTGCGACGGCGAAACGCCAAGCCGTTGGCCTTCCTCATCACCGCCATCGGCATGTCGTTCGTCTTGCAGGAGTTCGTGCACTACGTGCTGCCGAAGGCCCCGGTCGAGCCACCGCTGGGCGGCTCGTCGGCTCAGCCGACAATTCGCTTGGTCGCGCCGGTCGAACAGTTCACGATCTTCGGCGCCCCGGTCACGAACCTGACGATGGTGATCATCTTCTCGGCCGTGATTCTGGCGCTGGGCACCGACTTCATGATCAACAACACCCGGCTGGGTCGCGGGATTCGATCGGTGGCGCAGGACCCGGATGCCGCGCTGCTGATGGGCGTATCGCGGGACCGGGTCATTCTGCTCACCTTCTTGATCGGTGGTCTCCTGGCCGGTGCGGCCGCGCTGCTCTACACGCTGCGTGTCCCGAACGGGATCATCTTCAACGGCGGGTTCATCCTGGGTATCAAGGCGTTCTGCGCCGCGGTTCTCGGCGGCATCGGCAATGTCCGCGGAGCTCTGCTCGGCGGGCTGCTGCTCGGCGTGATGGAGAACTACGGATCGGTGCTGTTCGGCAACCAGTGGAAAGACGTGGTGGCCTTCGCATTGCTGATCCTGGTGCTGATGTTCCGTCCGACGGGCATTCTGGGTGAGAAGCTCGGAAAGGCGAGGGTATGACGACGCAACCGGTCGGCACGACAACGCCCCAGGCCCCCGAGCGCCACGGACTCGGCGACGCGATCCGCACGTGGTGGGAGGCACTCCCGCGCGTACAGCAGTGGCTGGTCGGTGCGCCATTGATCCTTCTCCTCGCGCTGCTGCCCGTCATCAATCCGCCGCTGATCACCACGACGGCCACCAACTTCGGAGTGGTCATGGCGACTTTTGCCATGACCGCGCTCATTGCCATCGGCCTCAACGTGGTGGTCGGACAAACCGGCCTCCTCGACCTCGGCTACGTCGGCTTCTACGCCGTGGGTGCTTATGTGGTAGCGCTGATGACCAGTCCGTCGAGTCCGCTGTGGAACAGCCCAGACCATGGGTTCTTCTCGGGCCCCTGGGCCTGGCTTGCGTGTGTTCCGCTCGCGATCGTGATCACCGGTGTCACCGGGCTCATCCTGGGCACGCCGACGCTGCGAGTGCGCGGCGACTACCTGGCCATCGTCACGCTCGGCTTCGGTGAGATCGTGCGACTGCTCGCCGACAATCTCACCGAGGTCACCAACGGGGCGTCGGGCCTGCAGGGCGTCCTGTACCCCGAACTCGGCCGCAGTGACGAGAGCCCAGGCGGTGTGTTCTCGACCGCCAACAACAGCACCGACCTCAACTACGGCGTGTGGTGGTACTGGCTCGGGATAGTCGCGGTGATCATCGTGCTCATCGTCGTCGGAAATCTGGAGCGCAGTCGCGTCGGCCGGTCGTGGGTCGCCATCCGTGAGGATGAGGATGCCGCAGAAATCATGGGTGTGCCGACCTTCAAATACAAGCTCTGGGCGTTCGTCATCGGTGCGGGAATCGGCGGGCTGTCCGGGGCGGTCTATGCGGGTCAAGTGCAGTACATCGATCCCAAGGCGTTCACGGTCATCAACTCGATGCTGTTCCTGTGCGCCGTCGTCCTCGGCGGTCAGGGAAACAAGCTCGGGGTCATCGCCGGTGCGTTCATCATCGTGTACCTGCCTGCGCGAGTTCAGGGCGTCGAGGTCGGCGGCCAGGCGCTGAGTGAATACAAGTACCTCTTCTTCGGGCTCGCACTCGTGGTGCTCATGATCTTCCGCCCGCAAGGGCTGTTCCCGGCCCGAGCACGATTGATCACCTTCGGTCGGCAAGTGTATTCGGTTGCGCGGCGCACACCAGCGCCCGCACCGTCGGGCAGTGAGGAGGCCCGCGCATGACGCACCGCTTGCCCGACGAGCCAGAACAGACGCCCCCGACACCCGACCTCGCCGAGCAGTTGGCAGAAGCCCACGCCGACGTCGAGGCCACCGTGGTGGTGAACCCCGCAGACGTCGACCCCACTCTTGCCGATCCGGAAGCCGTTGCCGAAGCCGTTGCGCCGCAACGCGAGATCGCTGCCGAAGAGGGTGAGACGCTACTGAAGGTCGAGGGTCTCACCGTGGAGTTCGGCGGGCTGGCCGCACTCGACGACATCAGCTTCGACATCAAGCGCGGCGAGATCCTCGGACTCATCGGACCCAACGGTGCGGGCAAGACCACCTGCTTCAACGCGATCACCGGTGTCTACCGGCCCACCAAGGGAATCATCACCTTTGATCAGGCGCCACTCGGAAAACTCAAGCAGCACAAGATCACTCGCCGCGGAATCGCGCGCACCTTCCAGAACGTGCGGCTGTGGGGTGAGATGACGGCGCTGGAGAACGTGTGCGTCGGTACCGACGCCCGACACAAGACGTCGGTCTTCGGTGGAATCTTTCGCACACCACGCCACTACCGCGAAGAACGCGATGCCGTCGATCGCGGCATGGCGTTGCTGGAGTTCGTGGGCATCGGACCGCGTGCGGCCGAGAAAGCGTCCAATCTGCCCTACGGCGATCAGCGGCGTCTCGAGATCGCGCGGGCACTCGCGACCGAACCCAAACTGCTGTGCCTCGATGAACCGGCGGCCGGCTTCAACCCGAGCGAGAAGACGGCGCTCATGGGACTGATCAAGAAGATTCGCGACGACGGATACACGATCTTGCTCATCGAGCACGACATGCGGCTGGTCATGGGCGTGACGGACCGGATCGTGGTGCTCGAGTTCGGACGCAAGATCGCCGAGGGCAGTCCTCGCGAGGTCCGCGACAATCCCGCCGTCGTTGCCGCCTACCTAGGAGTTCCCGATGACGAGATCGCCTGAGCACGACGACTCCGAAACAACGAACACCGTCGAGTCGGACACCGCGACCCCGGACGCCCCAACCACAGACGCCACGCCCGCCGACACCGGGACGCCGGTCCTCGAACTGACCGACGTCGTCATCCATTACGGACGTATCCGTGCGCTGCACGGGATTTCGTTGCACGTGAACGCGGGTGAACTCGTCACGTTGCTCGGTGCCAACGGGGCAGGGAAATCGACCACCATGCGCGGCGTTTCCGGGCTCAACAAACTCAGCGCCGGAGACATTCGCTTCCACGGTGAATCGATCACGAAGTGGTCGCCGCACGAGCGGGTGGCCCGTGGCATCGTCCAAGTGCCGGAAGGGCGCCGGATATTCCCCGGGATGACCGTCCTGGAAAACCTCGACATGGGTTGTTACGGAAGGAAATTCCCCAACAAGGCGGCCTACAAAGAGGCGCTCGACCACGTATTCGACGTGTTCCCACGTCTGGGTGAGCGACGCAAGCAATACGGCGGCACGATGTCGGGCGGCGAGCAGCAGATGCTGGCAATCGGTCGCGCGTTGATGGCCCGACCCACGCTCTTGCTGCTCGACGAACCGTCGATGGGGTTGGCGCCCATGGTGATTCAGCAGATCTTCCGGATCATCGCGCAGATCAACGCCGATGGCACAACCGTATTGCTCGTCGAGCAGAACGCGCAACAGGCGCTGAGCCGATCCGACCGCGGCTACATCATGGAAACCGGGACCATCACCAAGGAGGGGCCCGGCAAAGCGCTGTTGGTCGACGACGCGGTGCGAGAGGCGTACCTCGGCGTGGCGTGAGGACCGAACGCACCGTCGTCGATGAGTACTGTCGATGCCATGGTGGACGTCACAGTGGATACCGCGACCGATCTGGACACCGTTGAGCGAGTGCTCACGCAGGCGTTCGCCGACGACCCGGTCATGCTGTGGATACAGCCCGACGCGCGTCGTCACCGGATGATCTTCCATACGCTGTTGCGCAATGTGCACGGCCCGACCGCCACGCTGGAACTCGCCGTCCGCGACGGCGCCACCATCGGAGCGGCGGCCTGGGACCCGCCCGGGCACACGATCAGCGCCAAGGAGCAGGTGATGTCCTCGTTGTGGTTCATTCGTGCCCTCGGACCGCGGATTGGTCGGGGGATCGTGCTCGAACAGACCTTTATGAAACGACGTCCCAAGGAGCCGCACTGGTACCTCGGTCAACTCGGTGCCGCTGCTCCAGGTTTGGGAGCAGGGACCGCGCTGCTCGAACACCGTCTGTCGCAGATCGACGCGCCGGCGTATCTGGAGAGTTCCAACGAGCGCAATGTGCCGCTGTACGAGCGGTTCGGTTTCCGGGTGACCGAGGAGGTCGTACTGCCCTTTGACGGTCCGACGGTGTGGCTGATGTATCGGCCCATGCCGTGAGGTGCATGGGCGCTCAGGCTGTCGGAGCGCATCACTAGACTTCGAGAGGTGAGTCCCGCGCAGAGTTCCAGCCCCGCCCGATCCACGACGCGTGGCAAGGGCGCCGACCGTAAACCTGTGTTGATGCTCCTCGACGGGCATTCCCTGGCCTACCGGGCGTTCTTCGCGCTTCCTGCGGAGAACTTCAAGACCGCGAGCGGCCAGACCACCAACGCCGTATACGGCTTCACGTCGATGCTGATCAACCTGTTGCGCGACGAAGAACCCACGCACGTCGCCGCGGCCTTCGACGTGTCGCGCAAGACGTTCCGGTCCGAGATGTATCCGGAGTACAAGGCGCAACGATCCAAGTCGCCCGACGAGTTCAACGGGCAGGTCGACCTCACCAAAGAGGTTCTCGACGCCCTGGGCATCCCGGTGATGGCGATCGAGGGATACGAGGCCGACGACATCATCGCGACGCTGGCCACCCAGGCCGACGAGGAGGGATTCTCGGTGCTCGTCGTCACCGGTGATCGCGATTCGCTGCAGCTGGTCAACGAGCGAATCACCGTTCTCTATCCCCGTAAGGGCGTGTCGGATCTGACCCGCTTCACCCCGGAAGAGGTCGAGAAGAAGTACGGGCTCACGCCGGTTCAGTACCCGGACTATGCGGCCTTGCGCGGCGATCCGAGTGACAACCTGCCCGGCATCCCCGGGGTGGGGGAGAAGACCGCCTCGAAGTGGATCCGTGAGTACGGTTCGCTTGCGTCGCTCGTCGACCACGTCGACGAGGTGAAGGGCAAGGTCGGCGATGCCCTGCGCGCACATCTCGCGTCGGTGCAGACCAATCGTCAGCTGACCGAACTGGTCCGGGACATGCAATTGCCGGCCACGCCCGACGAGCTGGCCGTGGTCGGATGGGACAGAGACCGCATTCATCAGCTCTTCGACGATCTCGAGTTCCGCGTCCTTCGCGACAGGCTGTTCTCGACATTGAGTTCTGTTGAGCCAGAAGCGGAATCCGGATTCGACCTCGACGGCGCGATCTTGGCGCCGGGTGAGGTGTCGGACTGGCTGACCACACACGCCCGCACCGGCCGCAGCGGAGTCGCGGTGACCGCACCGCACGTCGTGGTGGGGGCCGATCCCACCGGTCTGGCGATCGCCGCTGCCGACGGTACGTCGGCCTACATCGATGCCAGTGCGGTCGACCCCGACGACGAGCGTGCGCTGGCCGAGTGGCTGGCCGACGACACCGTCGGCAAGGCGCTGCACGAGGTGAAGTGGGCGATCCACGCACTGGCGTCGCGTGGCTGGGCGCTGGCCGGCGTCACCAGCGACACGTCACTGGCCGCCTACATCGTCCGGCCCGGTCAGCGCACCTTCAACCTCGATGATCTGGCCTTGCGCTACCTGCGGCGGGAACTGCGCGACGACACGGCCACCGACGACGGGCAGTTGTCGCTGCTCGACGACGACGGCGGTGCCGCGAAGCTGGCCGAACAGCACATGCTCGAGGCGCGTGCCGTCGCGGAACTCGCCGACACCCTGGACACCGAGCTCGACCGGATCGATTCGCGGCCCCTGCTGACCGACATGGAACTGCCGCTGGCGTTTGTGCTCGCCGATCTGGAGGCGGCCGGAATCGCCGTCGACGTCGCACATTTCGAGGAGCTCGAACAGAACTTCGCCGAACGGATTCGGGTCGCCGCGGACGCTGCCTACGACGTGATCGGCGAGCAGATCAACCTTGGATCGCCTAAACAACTGCAGACCGTGCTGTTCGACAAGCTCGACATGCCGAAGACCAAGAAGACCAAGACCGGCTACACCACCGACGCCGACGCGTTGCAGGCGCTGTACGAGAAGACCGAGCATCCGTTCCTCGCGCATCTGCTGGAGCATCGCGACGCAACCCGACTCAAGGTCACCGTCGACGGGTTGTTGAAATCCGTCGCCGACGACGGTCGTATCCACACCACGTTCAACCAGACGATCGCCGCGACCGGACGCCTGTCGTCGACCGAGCCGAATCTGCAGAACATCCCGGTCCGCACGGCGGCTGGTCGGGAGATCCGGCAGGGCTTTATTGTGGGCGCCGGGAGCGTAGCGAGCGGGCCCGGTGTAGTGGGCGCCGAGAGTGACTGCCTGATGACCGCCGACTACAGCCAGATCGAGATGCGCATCATGGCGCACCTGTCCGAGGATGCCGGGCTCATCGAGGCGTTCAACACCGGGGAGGATCTGCACAACTTCGTGGGTTCGCGGGCGTTCGGCGTCCCGATCGACGAGGTGACCACGGAGATGCGGCATCGGGTGAAGGCGATGTCGTACGGCCTCGCGTATGGGCTGAGTGCCTTCGGTCTCGCCGCGCAGCTGAAGATCTCCCGTGACGAGGCCAAGGAGCAGATGGAAGCGTACTTCGCCCGGTTCGGTGGGGTCCGTGACTACCTGCACAACGTTGTGGCGGAAGCACGCCGAAACGAGTACACCGCAACGCTTTTCGGTCGTCGCCGATACCTGCCCGACCTCAACAGCGACAACTGGCAGCGTCGACAGTCCGCCGAGCGCATGGCCCTCAACGCGCCGATCCAGGGAACTGCAGCAGACATCATCAAGGTTGCAATGATCAACGTGCAGAAGCGGGTTCGCGCGGAGAAGCTCGATTCGCGCATGCTGCTGCAGGTGCACGACGAACTCGTCGTCGAAGTGGCCAATGGCGAACGCGATGCGATCGAGGCCGTGGTACGTGAGGAGATGGGTAGCGCCATCGAGTTGTCGGTGCCCTTGGAGGTGTCGGTTGGCTTCGGTCGGTCCTGGGACGACGCGGCACACTGATTCGAAGGGTACTGCCTTCGGCCTCCTGACCTGCGAAAACCCGCCTGCTGGTTGAGTAGCGTCCTGCCCGTGGAATCTAGGGGAAGAACTTTCATCCCCGGGGTTCGTGGTCGTCCGCGAGAAATTTCTGGGGGAGGGCACCAAGGGTAGGGGACGAGTTTCTTCCCCTACTTCTTGTGGCGGTTTGGGTCCGTGATCGCAGGGTTTGGGCCGTGACGACGGTGCCGACCAGAGGGGCCGGCCATCAGTATGACTCTGTGTCCGGAATCCGAACACGAAATCATACTGATCACCGCGACTGTGATACCCGCCCTCGACGACGACCCTCATCCGCCTCCACGGTCGCCGACGCCGTCGGCGGGTGGTCGTTGATGCGACGGGTTCGGTGGCGAACAGTTGAAGGTGAATCGAGAAACTTCAAGGGGGGTCGGCCACATGGTTGAATCCGCGCCACTGATCGGGTGGTGAACTGCGACCCGACCCTAAGGTGATGGCCATCACAGTTAGGGCGGATGGCTGTGACGTGTCGAGTATCCGCATCGTCATGCCCAGTGGAGGCCCCGTGATACTCGAAACGGGACGTATCTTTGCAGGTTATCGGGTCGTTCGGCCCATCGGTCAGGGCGGGATGGGTCAGGTCTATCTGGTCGAGCACCCACATCTTGGCCGGCTCGAGGCGCTGAAGTTGATCGCCGTCGACCACGGAGACCCGCAGTTCGAGGAACGATTCACTCGCGAGGCGAGGACGGCGGCCGCCCTGAAACATCCCGGCATCGTGACGATCTACCACTACGGGGTCGAGCAAGGCATGCCGTGGTTCACGATGGACTACGTCGATGGCACCGACTTGGCGTCGACCCAGCGACTGACTCGTGACGAGGTCGGGGTGGTCGTGTCGCATGCCGCGGACGCGCTGGATTACGCGCATCGCCATGGAGTCGTCCACCGCGACGTCAAACCGGCAAACATCATGGTCACCCGCGACGACGCAACGGGTTCGCTCGAGCGGGTGGTCTTGCTCGATTTCGGAATCGCCCGACTCATGTCGGGTGCACGTCTGACGGCGACGTCCGCCTTCATCGGCACATTCCGCTATGCGGCACCCGAGGTGCTCGACGGGACGTCGGCGACCGACCGTGCCGATCAGTACTCGCTGGCCTCCACGACGTTCGAATTGCTCACCGGCAGAGCGCCTTTCACTGCCGAGCACCCGGCGGGTCTGATCGCGGCACAATTGAGCAAGCCACCGATGTCGCCGTCGGAGGTCTCGCCAGAACTGGCGCCGATCGACCCGTGCGTCCAGCGTGCCCTGGCCAGGAATCCCGCCGCGCGTTACGCGTCGTGCTCGGACTTCGCACGTGACTTCGCCGCCGGTCTACAGGTCATGAATCCAAGTGCATCGGTCACGGCGACCCAGGTGGTGGTGCCACCGTCCGGTCGCGGGGACGACAGCAATCCGGCCGCCGTCCCGACGTCGATGCGGGCGAGTAGGGCCGCTTCGGTGGCCGGTATGGGGTACGGCCCCGGAGGAGCATCGGGACCCGGCTCGACGCCCGGCGAACCACTGGGCCCGTTCGGACCACCCTCGGGTCCCGGACCACATCCCTCGTGGCCGTCCCAACCACCGCCACCACCGCGCAAGAAGCGGCGAAAGGCTTTGTGGGCAGGGGGCATTGCCGCAATGATCGTGGCGGCGCTGGTCGTCGCCGCCGGTGTGTACGCATTCCGATCGGATGACGAGTCCGAGGTCGAGGCCAAGGCATCACGGGCGGTTGGCCCCGGTGTGTTCATGCCGATCACGCAGGTCGCCGTCGACGGTAGCCCGGCCGCGCATGACGTGAGTCAAGCGCTGGATCCACGTGGATCGGGAGACGCGAAATGTGCGCCGACGACGATTGCGTGGGCCGGACCGCTCAGTGGCAAGCGCGCCACTCGTGCAGCCGGCACGCGTAACGGGGTGGCGCTCGCCGTGCAGGCTCACAACGACGCTAATCCCGATTGTCCGGTGACGGTGCGCGAGGTCGACACCCAGGGAGATCCGGAACAGGCGGCGAGGCTGACTCCCGGCATCATCGGTGATCCCTCGGTCATCGGTGTCATCGGTCCGTGGACCTCGGGCGAGGCCTTTGGCATGGGCCCGGCGTTCAACGCAGCCGGCCTGGCCTTTGCGAGCGGTTCGACGACATCGCCGAAGCTGGGCACCGACGGATGGCGCACCTTCTTCCGGGGCACCATCTCCGACGATGAACTCGGGTTCGCCATCGCGAACTACCTGGCCAAAACCCGGCGATTCTCCAAAGTCTGTGTGGTCGGCGACGACACGGACCTGTCCGGTTCCCTGTCGCCGTCGGTGGCGGCGAACCTGGGATCGGCACTTGCGGCGGACTGTAACCTCACTCTGAAGGCCGGGTCCACGGATTACGCCCAGCAGGTGGCACGCATCAAAGCGGTCGCTCCCGACGCCGTCTTCTACGGAGGCAACTACCCGGAGGCCGCGCCGCTGGTGCGGCAGATGCGCGACGCGGGTGTCTCGGCCACGTTCGTCGGCGGGTCCGACGGAATCTTCAACCCGCTGTTCGTGGAGGCAGCCGGCCCGGCCGCGAAGGGAACTCTGGTGGCGTGCACCTGCGGTCCGTCGTCGGAGCAATTCCTTGCGGCCTACCGTGACAAGTTCCAGGCCGAGCCACTGGTGTTCGCGTCGGAAGCCTACGATCTGACGACCATCATGCTGGCGGGCATCTCCTCGGGTGTGAACACGCGGGAGGCGATGGTCGCCCATCTGCAGCGCTACGCGGGCATGGGGATGGCGCGGGAATACCAATGGGGCACCAACGGAAACCTCACGTTCCCGCGGGCATGGGTCTTCCAGGTCGCTTGATCGAACGAGCCCACGACGGCGAGCGAGCGATCGCTCATCTGGCTGTCGGGATCGGCTCCGCCGGTTAATCTTTCGTAACCGACCGGTGAAGTGCGACCGCAGGCAGTAAGTTCAGACGCCGGGGGACACGACAGTTTCGGTTGGTTACCTGCTCTGAGTATCGGGGCACGAAGGGGTTTTGTGATGCGCGACCTGCGATCGATCCGTCCGGCAGCGATGAGGCTGCCGGCAATTCTCACGCTGCTCTTGGCCGTGATCGCCCTTGTGGTGGCGGGCTGCTCCAATGACGAGTCCACAGAGGGCAATGGTGGCAGTTCCGCAATCCAACCGATTTCCGTGGATGTCGAGAAGCAGGCCGATATCGCAGCACTGTTGCCGCCGGAGATCGCGCAGTCCGGGCAATTGATCGTCGGCGTGAACGTTCCCTACGCACCCAACGAGTTCAAGAACAGCAGCGGCGAGATCATCGGCTTCGACGTCGATCTCATGAACGCCATCGGCAAGGTGCTCGGCGTGACACCGGTCTACAAGGAAGCCGACTTCGACAAGATCATTCCCGCGATCCAGGCAGGGACGTTCAACATCGGCATGTCGTCGTTCACCGACAACCTGGAGCGGCAGCAGCAGGTCGACTTCGTCACCTACTTCAATGCGGGCACGCAGTGGGCGCAGCAGGCCGGTGGGAACATCGATCCGAACAACGCCTGCGGCAAGAAGGTTGCCGTGCAGGCCACGACCGTGCAGGACACCGACGAGATCCCCGCGAAGAGCAAGGCGTGCACCGATGCCGGTAAGCCGGCCATCGAGAAGGTGAAGTTCACCGATCAGTCCGAGGCGACCAACGCGCTCGTGCTCGGTCGGGTGGACGCGATGTCGGCGGATTCGCCGGTCACCGCCTACGCGATCAAGCAGGCCGGCGGCAAGATCGAGGCGGCCGGCGAAGTGTTCGACTCGGCGCCGTACGGATACCCGATCGCCAAGGGCTCGCAACTTGCGCAGGCCATCCAGAAGGCAGTGCAGTTCCTGATCGACAACGGCCAGTACAAGGCGATCACCGAGAACTGGGGCGTCCAGGCAGGTGCCATCCCCACCGCGGTCATCAACGGCGCGACCAGCTGATCGGGTGAGTTCACCGACCACCGGCCCGACCGGTGTGGGTTCTGACGCGGAGTCAGAACCCACACCGATCAAGGCCGTACCACTGCGACATCCTGGTCAATGGGTAGCGGCAGCGATCGTCGCGATCCTGGTCTTCCTGTTCATCTGGGGCGCAGCCACCAACGACGCTTACGGGTGGAGTACCTACGCGAAGTATCTCTTCGACACCCGCATCCTCGAGGGTGTCGGGTACACCATCGCGCTGACGGTGCTGTCGATGGTGATCGCCATCGTTCTCGGTGTGCTGTTGGCGATCATGCGACTGTCACCCAATGTCGTGTTGCGGTCGGTGTCGTGGGTGTACCTCTGGATCTTCCGTGGCACACCCGTGTACGTGCAGTTGGTCTTCTGGGGACTGTTCCCGTCGCTGTACAAGCAGATCGATCTCGGAATCCCGTTCACCTATCAATTCGTTCACTTCGACATCCAGTCGCTCAATGCGGCATTCACCTTCGCGATGATCGGCCTGGCGCTCAACGAATCGGCGTACATGGCCGAAATCGTCCGCGCCGGCATCTCCTCGGTCGGTGAGGGTCAGACCGAGGCATCGGTGGCACTGGGGATGTCGTGGACGCAGACGATGCGTCGCACAGTGCTGCCGCAGGCGATGCGCGTCATCATCCCGCCGACCGGCAACGAGGTCATCAGCATGCTGAAGACCACGAGCCTCGTGACGGCGGTGCCGTTCAGTCTCGAGCTCTACGGTGTGGCCCATGACATCTCGGGTGTCAATTTCCAGCCGATCCCGCTGTTGCTCGTCGCGTCGACCTGGTACCTCGCGATCACCAGCGTGTTGATGGTCGGCCAGTTCTACCTCGAGCGTTACTACGCCCGAGGTGCCTCGCGGCAGCTCACCGCCCGGCAGTTGAAGGCGATGGCCGCAGTGCGGAACGAGGTCGTCGTGGATGAGGAGAGCGATGAGCGCCGGTGACACGAAGCCGCAGCCCATGGTGCTGGCCGACCGCGTGTGCAAGAGCTTCGGGACCTTGCAGGTCCTCAAGGGCATCACGCTGGAGGTCGGCCGGGGTGAGGTGCTCTGCCTGATCGGTCCCTCCGGGTCGGGCAAGTCCACCTTCTTGCGCTGCGTCAATCACCTCGAGGTGGTCAACGCCGGTCGGCTATACGTGGACGGTGACCTCATCGGCTACCGGGAGCGCGGCGACAAGCTCTACGAGATGAGCCCGAAGGATGCGGCCAAGCAGCGCCGGGATATCGGGATGGTGTTCCAGCACTTCAATCTGTTCCCGCACCGCACTGCGCTGGAGAACGTGATCGAGGCGCCCACGCAGGTGAAGAAGCAGTCGAAGACCGAGGCGCTCGCCCGGGCCCGGGAACTCCTCGATCGGGTGGGGCTCGCGGACAAGGCCGACACCTATCCGGCGCAACTGTCCGGCGGCCAACAGCAACGCGTGGCCATCGCGCGGGCGCTCGCCATGGACCCGAAACTGATGTTGTTCGACGAACCGACATCGGCGCTCGATCCCGAACTGGTCGGCGAGGTCCTCGGCGTGATGCGTGAGCTCGCGGCGTCGGGAATGACGATGGTGGTGGTCACCCACGAGATGGGCTTCGCCCGTGAGGTGGCCGATCAACTGGTCTTCATGGACGGCGGGGTGGTCGTCGAAAGAGGCGATCCGCGCGAGGTTCTGGCCAACCCGCAGCACGAACGGACCAAGCTCTTCCTGTCGAAGCTGCTCTGATGGTCCTCAGCGGACCGGCTTCGTGCAGGAGAAGATCGCCGTCCCCGGAAAGTAGCTGCCGCGCAACGGACTCCACTGGCCCCACACGCGATCGAAGTCGTCGGGCCATTCCGGTTCGATGATGTCGTCCAGAATCAGTCCGGCGGAGCGGATCTCGCGGACCCGATCGCCGATGGTGCGGTGGTGTTCGGCGTAGGTCACCTGCCCGGCGTCGTCGATCTCGGTGTAGGGAGTGCGGTTGAAGTACGGGATGGTCACGGTCAGTCCGTCGGGACCCGGGTCGTCGGGAAACATCCAGCGCATCGGATGATTCACGGCGAACACCCATCGCCCGCCGGGGCGGAGCACTCGGGCCACCTCGGCCATGACGCCGGCCGAATCGGCCACGAACGGCACAGCGCCGAAGGCCGAGCATGCGGCGTCGAAGGAATCGTCGGCGAACGGGAGTGCCTCGGCGGTCGCTTGCACAAGTGGCACCCGCTGCTCGTCGCGGGCCATGGCGGCGACACCGATGCCGAGCATGCGCCGCGACAGATCCATGCCCACCACGCGGGCGCCCTGTGCGGCGAGCCAGCGGGCACACGGAGCCGAGCCGCAGCCGACCTCCAGGATGTCGCGACCGGCTACCTCACCGAGAAGGTGGACGTCGGCTTCCCGAACCCGCTCGGGACACCAGACAAAATCGCCGCCGTCGCGACCGACGCCGAGGAATTCTCCGTGTTCGCGGTGGTAGTTCTCGGCGTCGGAGTCCCACCACGACCGGTTTGCTCGTTCGGTGACCTCCGAGGTGGCATCGGGAAGTAGCTGGGGCGGACGCGGAACCTGCGGCATGTCGTCGTGCACGCCTCCGATGATAGAATTTCGCGTGGTCAGCGTGCTTCTGCTGGGTCCGATCGACGTTGCACCGACAGTTCCGTCGGTGCGAACCACCGCGCAATTCGGCAGTCCACGTCTGCGCTGCCTGCTCGCTGCGCTCGCGGTCCACGCCGGTGAGATCGTGAGCGTCGACCAGCTGGCCGACATCCTCTGGGGCGACGAGCAACCGACCCGACCCGAAGCCTCGCTGCACAACCTGGCATTCCGTCTGCGCTCCGAATTGCGGCGCGCGGGGCTGGAATCGGTGACGGTCCGCACGATGGCTCCGGGATACGGATTGACCGCCAAGCCGACCGACCTCGACGTCGCGGTCTACGCGGACGCGATCCGGTCGGCGGCCACGCTCCTCGGACCGGATCCGCAGGCGGCCCTCGACCTGGTCGACGACGCCGAAGCTCTGTGGCGCGGAGACCCATTCGGTGAGTTCACCGACGCCCACTGGGTGCGCGAGGCGGTCGGTGATCTGGTCGAACTGCGTCTTCGTGGCGTGGAGATCGGTGCGGACGCGCTCTTGTCGCTGGGTCGCGCACCCGATGCAGTACAGCGACTTTCGTCGACGACGGTGGAGCATCCCTACCGTGAGAGTCTGCACCTGCGTCTGATGCAGGCGCTCTCGAGCGCGCATCGGCCGACCGACGCGCTCGCCGTCTACCGCAGCCTGCGGGACAGGCTGGCAGAAGACCTTGGCACCGAACCCGATGCCGCGCTTGGGCGGTTGCACGCAACGATCCTGGCCGGTCCCGAAGCCACCGCGGCCGCCCCCCGACGTGAGCACGCCGAACTCTTCGGCCGCCGGCACGATCTCGCCGCGGTGACGGACGCGTTGGCGGCCGATCGGGTCGTCACCGTCGTCGGGGTGGGTGGGGTGGGCAAGACGGCGTTGGCCCGGGAACTCGCGACGCACTTCGGTCCGACGTCATGGTGGTGGTCAGAACTGGCGTCGGTGACCGACGGCCCTGCCGTGGCGCCATTGGTGGCAGCGGCCACGGGCGTGCGGCTGCGCGGGGACCTGAATCCGGTCGATGGGCTGGCCGACGCACTCTCAACCGCGGAAGGCGTTGTGGTGCTGGATAACTGCGAACACGTCATCGATGCGGCGGCGGTGGTCGCGTCGACGTTGCGGTCGCGGTGTCCGGGTATCACGGTGCTGGCGACCTCGCGCATGCCGCTCGGGGTGGACGGAGAACGAATCTTGCCGCTCGAGCCGCTCGCCGCGCCCGGCGAAATCGGTGATGTCGGGTCGTCGCCCGCGGTCCAACTCCTTTGTGCGCGTGCCTCGTCCCGCGATCCGGACTTCTGCCTGACCGAGGCGAATGAGGCTGCTGTTGCGGAGATCTGCCGACGGCTCGACGGTATCCCACTGAGTCTCGAACTGGCTGCCACCAAGATGCGGGCTCTCGGGCCGGAAGTACTGGCGGGGCGGCTCGAGTGGCGATTCCGGGTGCTCCGCGGCGGGGTTCGTGCAACGCACCCGCGGCATCGAAGCCTGCACGCCCTCGTCGACTGGTCGTATTCGTTGCTGGGCGAACGCGAACGGGAACTCTTCGACATGCTGTGGGTGTTTGCCGGCGACTTCGATCTTGCCGCGGTTGAGTTTGTCGTTGCCGAGGTCGAGGGACCCGCTACCCGCGACGACGTCGAACTGCGGATGTCCGAACTCGTGGAGGTGTCGATGGTGGCCGTGCGCGGCGGCAGATATCGCCTGCTCGAGACGCTGCGCAGCTTCGGCGTGCAACAGTGCACCCAGGGTCGTGACGAGACCCTCCGCCGTGCGCATGCGGGCTACGTCGCCGATCGGCTTGCCGGGCGAGAACGCGATCTGTGGGGACCGGGTCACGCCGCGGCGGCACAGATGGCCGCGGCCATGCTGGACGACGTTCGCCGTGCCATGGATTGGGCGGTCACCCACGACCGACGGCTCGCGATCCGCATCCTCCTCGGGTTGCTGCCCTATCTCGAACTGTCGATGAGTACCGAGGTGACCGGATGGGCGCGAGACTTGCTGCGCAAGAGCGGAGATGAGCATCGTCGTGAACGAGCGGTCGTCCTCGCGGTTGCGGCAAGCGGTGCCCGTTTCGACGGCGACCTGTTCGCTGCGGGGCAACGGGCGCGGGACGGGCTCGACTGCGATCCGCACGGACCGGTCCTCGTGTATTTGCACATGATCCTGCTCGATGTGGCCATGTTCCAAGGGGATCTCGATCTCGCGCAGGAGCACACTCACCGCTATCGCGTCGCCGCCGCCGATGCGGGTATGCCGTCGGTAACGTACATGGCTCGTGCCTGTTCGGTTCTGGTCGACTCGTATCGCGATGACGCCGACGAACCAGAGGCGGGTTCGGCGCACGTGATTGCGGTCGCCGGCGCTGCGGCGGACGCGGGCGACGACGTCGTTGCGTCGTGGTGCAACTACATCGCCGGCGAGGTGTTGCGCGAGTGCGACCCGCATCGGTCGATTGGGTTGTTCGACAACGCGATCGAGGGTTCGGCCCGAACCTGCGACCGCTATCTGCAAGGGGTGGCCATGGTGTCGCGGGCGTCGGTGGAGTTGCGGGCCGGTGACCCGTCGATCGCGGCCGGCATGTTCCGCGACGTGGTCGAGCACTGGCGCAGATCGGGCAACTGGACTCACCAGTGGGTGGCAATGCGAACCGTCGTCGAACTGCTTGCACACCAGGGCGATAAGGCGGCTGCGGCGCGGTTGCTCGGAGCCATCCGGCACTCCGGTGAACTCAGCGGTGCCGGGGTGTACGGCGAGGACGAGGAGCGCCTGGCCGGGATTGAGCATGAACTGACCGAGACTCTCGGCGACGACACTGTGGCGGTCCTGATGGAACTGGGTGCCGCCCTGCACCCGGCTGCGGTGGTCGCGTCGAGTGCCGCCGCCCTGGACATACTGTCGCGGTCAGGTCCGGGTGGTGAGCTCGTAGAAACGGAAGAAGCTGAAGTCGTCGATGGGTAGCGTCGCGGCGCCGGCGAATCCGGCGTCCTTCGCGTAGCCGTCCAAGACGCTCGGTCGCATCACCGTACCGGTGGCGGACGACGGTTCCGAACACATTCCGTCGGGCAGACAGACGAAGATCGAGAATCCGTACATGAGCCGGTCGACCTCGTCGGCGGACCCGGCGAACTCCCCGGACACCGCCTCGTCCATGACCACCATCGAACCGCCCGGCACGAGCGCGGCACGCACCGATCGGAGAACCTCTACCGGGCGTGGCATGTCGTGAATGCACTCGAAGGCGAAGGCAATGTCGAAAGTGCCTGCTTCGCCGGCGGTGTTGCCGTCGGCGAGACGGAAGTCGACACGATCGGCCACCCCATGGTCTGCTGCGTTGCGCCGAGCCATCGCCACCGACTCCGCATCGACGTCGAGTCCGGTGAAGAGTGCCTCGGGGTAGGCCTGTGCCAGAGCGATGGTCGACCATCCGCCGCCGAATCCCACGTCGAGAATGCGCGCTCCCGGCCTCGACAGGGTCCGGTGGATGTGGTCGACGCCGGCGATCGCGGGTCCGAGGCGTTGAGCAAACCACGGCCGGTTCAGGGCCGCTTGACATTCGCGGGCATCGGCGCCCAGGGCTTCCCAGCTGACGCCGCCGCCGCGTCGGTAGGCCGACATCAGTTCGGGAAGGTGCGTGAAGGCGGCCGCGAACATCCGTGGGAGGGCGCCGAGGTAGGCAAGACTGTGTTCGTCGAGCAGCACCTCGGCGACCCCTGGTGCGATGGCGAACTTCGGGGTTGTCGAGGTGGTGTCGGCGTCCAGTATCCCGAAGGCGGCTTGCATCTCCAGCCATTCGCGGACGTATCGGCGATGGGTTCCGGTGCGTGCGGCGACGTCGTCGGCAGTCGAGGGTCCGTGATCGGCGAGGTCGGCATACCAGCCGAGACGTTCGCCGAGGTAGATGCTCATCGTCTCGGCCGTGGCCAGAGTCGAGGTGAACAGCCGCTCGGCGAACTCGTCGGCGGACGGTGCATGGTCGGTGTGAATCTGTGTGAGTGTCATGCCGGAAGTCTTGCCCGGCGACCTCTCAGATCACTCTCACCGCCTGAGTGCCGAGTTGGAGAACGCGAGTGCTGCAGCACTCGCGCTCTCCAACTCAACTCGAGTCCTCGCAGCTCGAGGTGGAATGTGGCCAGGAGGAAGCCCAGGCCGTGCCCGACCTGGTTGTCTATGTGCCGTGGGTGGCCTCAGGCCACACCCTGTGCCGAATCGTTGAATCTGTGTGGTGCAAAACCCAAGTTCTCCACAAGTACCCGGAGTGTAAGGATCGCTTCCACGGCAGGAACCGCGGCCGGTTCACAGCGTCGCTAACCCTCATTTTGCGGGCGCCAAACCATCGTGTTTTCCCAGGTCAGAGCGCTGGCCGCCAAACCTTCGTAACGGGGAGCAGAGGGACGTGACGCGTTGGTGCAGGTCAGCGTCATGATCACCGGACTTGGAGTCAGCGAACCCCAGCAATCCGAGTTTCGGTGCGCGCGTCGCTGTCCCATCGTCGGAGAGCCACGAACCGGCCATCGATCGGAGTTTGGAGGTCGGCCACGTCGAGTGCGCGGGTGAGTTGCTCGGGGTCGAGACGCCGAGCGATCGTGACGTGTGGAGTCCAGCTTCCCGGTGCGGTGTGGAGCGGCGGCGGGGCATCGGCGATGTGGTCGGCGGACAAGTCGACAACCTCTGCGTGCAGATCGAGCAATTCGGCGGTCGGAACCACGAGCCGTGCGAGGATCACCCGTTCGGGCCGGCCGAACAGAATCGGCGCACCGATGGTCATCGGGATCGGGAATCGCATGGACAGGTGGGCGCACGCTGCATCTGCCTCGGCCCGAATTCGCGAACTCACCAACACGGTGACGTGCGGGCGATTGGTCGGAGTGAGATGCCGGCCCGCGCTCGGGAGGCCGGCGTCGGTGAGCTGTGACCAGTGGGTTCGCACGGTCGCATCGCTGCGCTCGTCGAGCAGGAGCTCGATGGAATGCATCATCGCGTCAAGTCAACCAGCCGGTCTGTGAGCCCGATACCAGGTTGGGAATGGTCACATACAGGTGGTGATGAGCTCGCTGCACGTGCCCTGGCCGATCGACGTGCACTTGTCCCGTGCCGCGGTGATCACCGAAGAGCGCACTCGACCGTTCGCCCAACCCGTGGGCCCCCAGCCGCTGGCGGCCGGAGCCGTGGCCACCGAGGCGCACCACCCGGTCTGCATCGGTACCCATCCGCAATAGCTGTCCGACGGCCAGCCCTTGCTCCAGATGGCCTGGTTGCAGGCGTTGACGGCCGCCGTCTTCGCGGCGGTGCTGGTCGGATAGTTGGTGGCGACCTTGTACGCGCCCGACCCGGAGAACGCGATCGCCCCGTAGTAGATGGTCTCGGGTGTAGTCGTGGTGGTCGTCGTATACGGCGTGTACGACGGGCTCACGGTGGATTCGGTGGATGTGCTCTCGGTCGAGGTGCTCGCGTGGGCACTGTTCTCGGAATCCTTGTCGTCGCCCGATTTTGCGATGGCGATCACCGCGACGGCGACCACGACGCCGACGATCAAGACGAGGACGCCGACGATCGCGAGCACGGTGGTGCCCGAGTTCCCGCCACCGCCGTTAGGTGGCGGGCCGAACGGGGGACCCCCGAAGGGCGGCCCGCCGAACGGAGGGCCGACGGGCGGTGGTCCCGACGGTGGTGGTCCGTACGGTGACGATGGGTATGGGGGAGTCCCGCTCGGTGGTGGCCCGCCGAACTGGCCCGGGCCGTTCTGGACGGGGTTGTACTGGGTCGCCCCGTACTGGTTGGGATCGTATGGGGGCGTCGGATTGTGGCCGGTCGGCGTGCCGTACGGGTCTGGGGCTCTCTCGCCGCCCCTGCCGTTCTGAGCACTGCCGTTTGGAGGACCGCCGTGTGGATCACGGCCGTATGGGTCGCCGTTGTATGGATTGTTCATCGCGATATCCCCGATCCTTCTACTGGCGTGCACGGCCACGACGTCCCACCGTGAGCCAGACACCCGCCCCGAACGCTCGACCGGAACCTGCCCTTGAGGTCGTATTTGCCCAGGACAACCCGTCTCGCGTAGTCTTGCACGAGCACGCGCGCATGGTCGCGTGCCCTCGTTGTGCCCAACGCCGATCCAGTGTCAGTCGACTCAGTGTCAGCGGGCCCGACAAGCGGAACTGTACCTACTACACACCTGTCCGGAGCAACTCAACATATGTCGTCCCCCACGATCACCTCGCCGCAAGTAGCCGTCAACGATATCGGCTCGGCCGAGGACTTTCTCGCCGCCATCGACTCCACGATCAAGTACTTCAACGATGGCGACATCGTGGAAGGCACCATCGTCAAGGTCGATCGGGACGAGGTTCTGCTCGACATCGGTTACAAGACCGAAGGCGTCATCCCTTCCCGTGAACTCTCGATCAAGCACGACGTCGACCCCAATGAGGTCGTCAACGTCGGTGACGAGGTCGAGGCCCTGGTCCTCACCAAGGAGGACAAGGAAGGCCGCCTGATCCTGTCCAAGAAGCGCGCTCAGTACGAGCGTGCGTGGGGCACCATCGAGGAGCTCAAGGAGAAGGACGAGGCCGTCAAGGGCACCGTCATCGAGGTCGTCAAGGGCGGCCTGATCCTCGACATCGGCCTGCGTGGCTTCCTCCCGGCGTCGCTGGTGGAGATGCGTCGCGTTCGCGATCTGCAGCCGTACATCGGCAAGGAGATCGAGGCCAAGATCATCGAGCTCGACAAGAACCGCAACAACGTGGTGCTGTCGCGTCGTGCCTGGCTGGAGCAGACCCAGTCCGAGGTCCGCAGCGAATTCCTGCACCAGCTGCAGAAGGGCCAGGTCCGCAAGGGCGTCGTGTCCTCGATCGTCAACTTCGGCGCGTTCGTCGACCTCGGCGGCGTCGACGGTCTGGTGCACGTCTCCGAGCTGTCCTGGAAGCACATCGATCATCCGTCCGAGGTTGTCACCGTTGGTGACGAGGTCACCGTCGAGGTTCTCGACGTCGATCTGGACCGCGAGCGTGTTTCGCTGTCGCTCAAGGCAACTCAGGAAGATCCGTGGCGTCAGTTCGCCCGCACCCACGCGATCGGTCAGATCGTGCCGGGCAAGGTCACCAAGCTGGTGCCGTTCGGTGCGTTCGTCCGCGTCGACGAGGGCATCGAGGGCCTGGTGCACATCTCCGAGCTGGCCGAGCGTCACGTCGAGGTGCCGGATCAGGTTGTCGCCGTCGGTGACGACGCGATGGTCAAGGTCATCGACATCGACCTGGAGCGTCGTCGGATCTCGCTGAGCCTCAAGCAGGCCAACGAGGATTACACCGAGGAGTTCGACCCGTCGAAGTACGGCATGGCCGACAGCTACGACGAGCAGGGCAACTACATCTTCCCCGAGGGCTTCGACGCCGACACCAACGAATGGCTCGAAGGCTTCGAGAAGCAGCGTGAGGCATGGGAGGCCCGGTACGCCGAGGCCGAGCGTCGCCACAAGATGCACACCGCTCAGATGGAGAAGTTCGCCGCTGCTGCCGCCGAGGCCGCCAACGCCCCGTCGGACTACTCGTCGGCATCCGAGAGCCGCACCGCGAGCAGCGCTCCCGCGTCGACCGGCGGTTCGCTGGCCAGCGACGAGCAGCTCGCAGCACTGCGCGAGAAGCTGTCGGGCAACGCCTGATCGCTCCGTAGTCACTGACTGACGAGGCCCCCTCCCGATTCGGGAGGGGGCCTCGTTGTCGTCTGTGTCGGTTTGCGAAACTGATGGGGTGATCAGGCTGGGGCTGACCGGCGGCATCGGAGCCGGCAAATCGACAGTGGCCAAGACCTTCGTCGACCGGGGCGCGTACATCATCGACGCCGACAAGATCGCCCGTGAGGTGGTGGCACCCGGATCGGAGGGGCTCGCCTCGCTCGTGACGGCCTTCGGCGACGACATCCTCACCGCCGACGGCAGCCTCGATCGGCCGGCGCTGGCCGCCAAAGCCTTCGTCGACGACGAGCAGCGTGCCAAACTCAACGGCATCACCCATCCGTTGATCGGCGCACGGACTCAGGCGCTGCTCGACGCGGCGCCGCCGGATGCGATTGTGGTGCAGGATATTCCGCTGCTCGTGGAGAACCACACGGCACCGTTCTTCCATCTCGTCGTCATCGTGCACGCCGATGAACAGCTTCGTCTGCATCGTCTGACCACCATGCGCGGTGTGGATGAGGCCGATGCCCGGGCTCGGATCGCTGCTCAGGCCACCGATGAGCAGCGGCGCGCGGTGGCCGACGCCTGGCTGGACAATTCCAGTACGCCCGAGGACCTGGCCGCAGCTGCTGCGGCGCTGTGGGACGAACGGCTGGTGCCGTTCGAGGCGAATGTGCGTGCGCGTCGGCCTGCGGAGCCGATCGAGGCTCTCGTGGCGGCCGACCCGGACCCGGGTGCGTTGCCCGGCCGTCTCACCAACCGACTCTGGGCGATCGTCGGCGCGAACGCGACCGCGGTCGAGGTCACCGCGAGCGAACCGTCGATCGAGCTGATGGTGACCGCACGGAGCGACGATGCGGCCGCCGAACTGGGCGATGCGCTCGCCGATGGCGGGTTTGCTCCGGTGGCGCCTGGTCGCCATCGATCCTGCGATCCCGGCAAGCCTGCGACGGTCGCGGTGGTTGCGCCGACCTGATCCGAAGCTCGTGACTTCTTCCCCCGTCCAATAGGTTCCTCGATTCTTGCGTCCGGAGCCGTCGTAGATTGCTACCCTGAGCCAGAAATGTTTCATATATGACCTGGGGACTGGTCGGGGAGAGTCGGGAAAAGCTATGTCGGTGAACAAGTTTCGTGTTGGTGCAGCGGTTGTCGGGGTTGGGCTGGCGATGTCGGCGGCAAGTGTGGCGGGCCTGGCGCCTGCCCCGGAGGCCGGGGCCGCGGTCGAGGGAGTCGCGATCGGAACGCATGCGGGCTACGGTTCGGTCGCCAGCCGCTACGGGGCGGGATGCACTTACAAGGTGGCGGCGATGGTCAGCGACTACTCGCCCAACGCGGAGCGGGTGACCATCACGAGCCGACGGCTCGGCGGTGGCCCGACGGTCACGCTGGTGAGCAAGAAGCCGACCCGGCCTGTGGTTGCCGCGTCGTGGATGCCATCGGCGCCCGGTGTCTACGTCATCAAGGCAACGCAGGGGAACTCGACGAGGTCGCTGACCGCACAGGCCGGCATCGGGGTGCAGTTCCCGCCGTTCTTCGGCCGAGGGCAGTGCGCGGTCCTGATTCCTTGACGTAACTATGGCGTTCACGCGAAATGCGCGGCGAGGCGTCGATGTCGGTGACGGAAGAGGTGGCCGACGAACCAGACGAGATATGGTGTCAGCGGACGCAGAAGTAGCCGTGGCCGGAACTCGAGCACGTCGCTGACCTCGGTGCGGCTGTCATCGAGGGCCGTCAACCGGCGAGTGTGGGTCCATGTCTTCATCGTCACCATCGACGACTCTTCGCGGAACCCGACGCCCGGGGTCAGCTCGACGATCCTCAGATCGTCGTAGTCGAGCGGGAGGACGCCGCCGTAGAGTAGCCACACCTTGCCGACAGGTTCACCGATCTCGATGTCGGCGATGGTCTTTCCGCGGTGCCGTCGAGGCAACACCATCTTCATGTATGGCATCAGTTCGGCGTTGATCCCGTCCATGCTCGCGACGCGTTCCCACGCGGTCTCGGACGGTACGTTCAGGACCGAGGTCTGGCCGACACGGCTCAGTGCGGTTTCAGTCATGGCCGGTCCAGCCACGTCAGACGGTCGCCGACGGACTCGTCGAGCCACAGTTGCACGTCATGTGCGTTCTCGGCGGCGCCCACCAGGGTTCGGGCCGCGATGGCGACGGCGTGGTCGCAGTCGGCGAGTTCGAGCAGGCCGGCGGCGTGTGCTTCGAACAGCTCGTCGACGTCGAGCAACTGCAGTGGAGTTCCCGGAACGTCGACGAGGTCGAGGTACCAGTCGGCGGCGTGCCAGCGCCCGTCCGCGTCGGGCCCCGAGAACTGCCCGACGTCCAGGTACAGGCGCTGGCCGTCGCGGTACCCGTCCCGGAAGTGGAAAATGTTGGCGCGCAGGCCAAGTGTGGGGAGTAACCAGGTCTCGAGATGCTCGAACCGGGGATGGTCGGCGGTCCGCGACATGTACAGCCCGAAGCCGGTGATCCGATAGTCCAGCACAGGCCGGACGAATCCCTTGTTGTCGGTGTTGGTCATCGCGGGCACGTCGAACACCTCACGCTTGGGCGGGTGCGGGGACTCGGCCATGTCGTCAGCCTAATGGCGCCTCGGCGCACCTGCGCCGGAACATTCCTGTCATAGGCCGCGTTTACCCTGGCACTATGGCTTTTGCTGCTGAACACCCTGTTCTTGCCCACTCCGAGTTCCGCCCGGTCGGCGAGGTCGTGCGCGCCGGTGGAGACTTCGAGGTGGTCAGCGAGTACGAACCAGCCGGCGACCAGCCAGAGGCGATCGATGATCTCGAGAAGCGGATCGCCGCGGGTGAGAAGGACATCGTGCTGCTCGGCGCCACCGGCACAGGCAAGTCCGCGACCACCGCCTGGCTCATCGAGCGCGTCCAACGACCGACGCTGGTGATGGCGCCGAACAAGACGCTCGCCGCTCAGCTCGCCAACGAGCTGCGCGAGATGCTGCCCAACAATGCGGTCGAGTACTTCGTCTCGTACTACGACTACTACCAACCCGAGGCGTACATCGCCCAGACCGACACCTACATCGAGAAGGACTCGTCGATCAACGACGACGTCGAGCGGCTGCGGCACTCTGCGACGTCGAGTCTGCTGTCGCGGCGTGACGTGGTGGTTGTGGCGTCGGTGTCGTGCATCTACGGCCTCGGCACCCCGCAGTCCTACTTGGACCGCTCCGTGGAGGTCGAGGTCGGGCAGGAGATCGACCGTGACGCACTGCTGCGCCTCCTCGTAGACGTGCAGTACACCCGCAACGACCAGTCGTTCACTCGCGGTGGCTTCCGGGTTCGGGGCGATACGGTCGAGATCATCCCGTCCTACGAGGAGCTCGCGGTGCGCATCGAGTTCTTCGGCGACGAGGTGGAGGCGCTGTACTACCTTCACCCGCTGACCGGAGATGTTGTTCGACAAGTCGATTCGCTCCGAATCTTCCCGGCGACACACTACGTGGCCGGTCCGGAGCGGATGGAACGCGCGATGAAGGGTATCGAGGAGGAACTCGAGCAACGGCTGGCCGACCTGGAGGGCAAGGGCAAGCTGCTGGAGGCCCAACGACTCCGGATGCGCACCACTTACGACCTGGAGATGATGCGGCAGGTCGGATTCTGTTCGGGTATCGAGAACTATTCGCGCCACATCGACGGCCGCGCGGCGGGCAGTGCCCCGGCGACCCTCATCGACTATTTCCCTGACGACTTCCTGCTCGTCATCGACGAGTCCCACGTCACCGTTCCGCAGATCGGCGGCATGTACGAGGGCGACATGTCCCGCAAACGCAACCTGGTGGAGTACGGATTCCGATTGCCGTCGGCGGTGGACAATCGTCCGCTGACCTGGGACGAGTTCGTCGACCGGATCGGGCAGACCGTCTACCTCTCGGCAACCCCCGGTCCCTACGAATTGGGACAGGCGAACGGTGAGTTCGTCGAGCAGGTGATCCGGCCGACCGGACTCGTCGACCCGGAGGTCGTGGTCAAACCGACCAAGGGGCAGATCGATGATCTCGTGCACGAGATCCGGGAGCGGACCGAGCGCGACGAGCGGGTCCTGGTCACGACGCTGACAAAGAAAATGGCCGAGGATCTCACCGACTACCTGCTGGAACTCGGCATCCGGGTGCGATACCTGCATTCCGAGGTCGACACCCTGCGACGCGTGGAGTTGCTGAGGCAGCTGCGATCCGGCGACTACGACGTGCTGGTCGGCATCAATCTGCTCCGCGAGGGACTCGACCTGCCCGAGGTATCGCTGGTCGCGATCCTCGATGCCGACAAGGAAGGATTTCTGCGCAGCACCACCTCGCTGATCCAGACGATCGGACGCGCGGCGCGCAACGTCTCGGGCGAGGTGCACATGTATGCCGACAAGATCACCGACTCGATGCGCAACGCGATCGACGAGACCGAACGGCGGCGCGAGAAGCAGGTCGCGTACAACACCGAACACGGAATCGACCCGAAGCCGTTGCGCAAGAAGATCGCCGACATCCTCGACCAGGTGTATCGCGAGGCCGACGACGTTGCGGTGGGCGGTTCCGGGCGCAACGCCAGCCGGGGCCGGCGCGCGCAGGGCGAGGTGTCCAAGGCCGGCAGCGCGGGCGTGCTGGAGAAGCGGGACGTGTCGTCGATGCCGCGGGCCGAACTCGCCGATCTGGTGTCGCAGCTCACCGATCAGATGATGAACGCGGCCCGCGACCTGCAGTTCGAGCTGGCCGGCCGCCTGCGTGACGAGATCGCCGACCTCAAGAAGGAGCTCCGCGGAATGGACGCCGCAGGAATCAAGTAGCCGAGAGTCGGGGGCAAGCCACCGCGGCGGCTATTTGTGCGGATCACCACGAACCGGGGACAAACACGGCGCGGGCAAACTACCCTGCCGGATCAGGGGCCCTACAGTATGGGGATGGCATGAGCCCCGCTGGAGGGCAGCGGGGTGGGAATCTCTTCTGAGAGGTTGGCAATGAGCGCATACCAGACCGTCGTCGTTGGAACGGACGGTTCCGAATCGTCGATGAAAGCAGTAGAACGTGCAGGCGCCATCGCCGGTGAGGCGGCGCAGCTTGTGATCGCATGCGCATATTTCCCCAATGATCGCAGCGCCGGTGGGGCGGCCGACGTGCTCAAGGACGAGGCGTACCAGGTGACCGGGTCGGCACCCACCGAAGAGATCCTGCGGACCGCCAAGGAACGGGCCTCCGGTGCCGGTGCGGGGAACATCGTTGCGCGCCCGATCAAGGGCGCGCCCGTGGATGCTCTGCTGCAGCTGGTGACCGATGTGAAGGCGGACCTTCTCGTCGTCGGAAACCGCGGGTTAAATTCCATCGCCGGTCGTCTGTTGGGCTCGGTGCCCGCCGATGTGGCACGCAAGTCGGCTTGCGACGTCCTCATCGTGCACACCACGAACTGACCTATTTGCACGTCACGGTCGCGTCGGAAATCCTCCGGCGCGACCGAGTAGCGCCGGGACCGCCTTGTCCAACGTCTTGCCGAGCCATTCGGCTGCCGTGACGAGTCCCGTCATGTCGACGCCCGTGGACACATCCGTCCGATCGAGGGCGTACAGCAGATCCTCGGACGCGATGTTGCCCGTGGCCGCGGGAGCGAACGGACAGCCGCCGAAGCCGCCGATGCTGGCGTCAAGGGCCGTTGCACCTGTTTCCAATGCGGTGAGGGCGTTGGCGTAGCCGGTATTTCGTGTGTTGTGGAAGTGCCACCGCTGTGGAATCCCAGGAGCCCGTTCGGCGGTGATCCTGGCAAGTGCGCGAACCTGTGCGGGCACGCCCACTCCGATCGTGTCCGCCAGCGCGATCTCGTCGGGGGCGCCGGCGTCCACCAGTTCGGACACGATTTGTCCGATCCACGTGGGATCGACCTCCCCGGAGAACGGGCATCCGAACGCGGTCGCGATGGTCACGGTGGTGGCCAGACCCGCGGCGCGCGCATCGCGCACCACATCGGCTGCCGCTGAAATACCTTCGGCGACGCTGCATCCCTGATTTCGCCTGCTGAACTCCTCGGTGGACACCACAACCGCGTTGACCTCGTCGACCCCGGCCTCGACCGCGCGGTCCAGACCGCGACGATTGAGAACAAGTCCGATATAGGAAACGTCGGCCCGGTCTCGGGGCACGGCAGCCATCACATCTTCGGCGCCGGCCATCTGCGGTACACGCTTGGGATTGACGAAGCTGACGGCCTCGATGCGGCGTACGCCGGCCTCGACCGCGCGGTTGATCAACTCGACCTTCTCGTCGACCGTGAGCAGTTTCTGTTCGTTCTGCAGTCCGTCACGCGGACCGACCTCGACGAGCTGTACCGATGCCATGCCTCATCCTCGCACTATCCGAGATTGTATGCAATAAACCGATGGTTGATCGAAATTTAACGCGATTCGGCGGACATATCGGTCATGGCCCGCTAGATTGTGAACAATCAATGGTGAGGGAGTGGGGCGAATGGAGTCCGATGACAAGGGCAGTTGACCGCGTGTACGGCCACATCCGGGACGCCATCGTCGACGGCACGTATGCGCCGGGCTCGCGGTTGGGCGAGGTGGAGATCGCCGAATTGACCAGCACGAGCCGCACCCCCGTCCGGGAGGCGCTTCGTCAGCTCGAGATGGAAGGGCTGGTCGAGGTGCTGCCGCACCGGGGCGCCCGGGTGTGCACGTGGACCGCGGCCGACCTCGAGGAGATCTACGAACTGCGGATGTCGCTCGAGGCGTTGGCCGCCGCGCGGGCGGCGCGGCGCATCGGCCCCGATGAACTCGATCGCCTGGATGCCTTGTGCTCGCGGATGGAAGCGGCGACCCTCCCCGAGGCCGATCTGGATCTGCTCGCACAACTCAACGACGAATTCCATGCCGTCGTCCGGTCCGCCGCTGCGAGCCCGCGGCTGGTGTCGATGCTGGCTTCGGTCATCTCCCTCCCGCTCGTGATGCGTACCTTCCACCGCTACGCCCCGGCCGATCTCACGCGCAGTCACGCCCACCATCGTGATCTCGTGGCGGCACTTCGGGCCCGCGACGACGTTTGGGCCGACGCGGTCATGCGCGCGCATGTGCGCGCGGCCGAGAACGTCCTATTGCAAGCGCACGCCGCCGACCAGGCGGCAGCCGACCACGCCGATGCCCGATCGGACACCGCTGTCTGATCTGCGTTGGTGGACAACAGGAATGAGGAATGCCAGATGAACGCTGCTGCTGCGACCGCAGTCGATGCGACGGCCGGATCGACGTCGGGTCCGCTGTCGGATCTGCGGGTGGTCGAGATGGGTCAGCTACTTGCCGGCCCGTTCTGTGGTCAGCTGCTCGGCGACTTCGGTGCCGAGGTGATCAAGCTCGAACCGCCGGGTTCGGGGGACCCGATGCGTCAGTGGGGACGGGAGAAGCCGCACGGAAGGTCGCTGTGGTGGCCGGTCGTGGCGCGCAACAAGAAGTCGGTCACCTGCAATCTGCGTGACCCCGAGGGGCAGCAGTTGGCCCGCCGCATCATCGCCGAGGCCGACATCGTTGTCGAGAACTTCCGGCCGGGCACGCTCGAGCGTTGGGGCCTCGGCTTCGATGAACTCCGCAAGGACAACCCCGGCCTGATCATGGCGCGCGTCAGTGGCTACGGACAGTCGGGCCCCTACTCGTCGCGTGCCGGCTTCGGGTCGATCGGTGAGGCGATGGGCGGAATCCGTTATGTGACAGGCGATGCCGGCATGCCGCCATCGCGCAGCGGGATCTCGATCGGCGACTCACTCGCGGCGGTCTTCGCCACCGTCGGCGTGCTGGCCGCCATCCATCAGCGCGAGCGGTCCGGGCGTGGACAACTCGTGGATTCGGCGATCTACGAGGCGGTCCTGGGCATGATGGAGTCGCTCTTGCCGGAATGGGAGATCGGCGGCTACCAGCGTGAACGGACCGGATCCGTACTGCCGAACATCGCGCCGAGCAACGTGTACCCGACGAAGGGTGACGAGATGATCCTGGTCGCCGCGAATCAGGACACGGTCTTCGCGCGACTTGCGACAGCGATGGGACGCGACGATCTGATCACCAATCCGCGCTACCGCGATCATGCGTCGCGCGGTGAGAACATGGTCGAACTCGACGACGTGATCGCCGACTGGACCCGCGATCACGGAACCGAGGAACTCCTGGCGATCCTGCACGAGGCAGGTGTGCCGGCCGGCCGCATCTACACGGCACGGGACATGTTCGCCGATCCGCATTTTGCGGCACGGGACGCGATTGTGCGGTTGGCGCACCCCGATTTTGGGGAGATCCCCATGCACGGCGTTTTCCCGAAACTGAGCGAGACACCCGGATCGGTTCGGCATGCCGGACCCCAACTGGGTGAGCACAACGCAGACATCTATCACGACCTACTCGGCGTCGACGATCAGGCGCTCGCCGACCTCACCGAACGCGGCATCATCTAACCCCCAATATGCTTGCCGCACAGCATCTGTCACACACAACCCCCCAACAGCTTGGAGATCACCATGAGCTACCGACTCGGCGTCGACGTCGGCGGTACCTTCACCGACGTCTTGCTTCTCGAGGAGACCACCGGGACCACCTATCGCGCAAAAACCCCGTCGACACCGGCGGACCAATCGGTCGGAGTACTCAACGGAGTGACCAAGGTGTGCGAGGAGGCGGGGATCGAGCTCGCTGCGGTGGGCCAGGTCCTGCACGGGACCACCGTGGCCACCAACGCCATCCTGCAGGGTCGTGGCGCGCGCGTCGGATTGGTGACCACCGACGGCTTCCGGCAGGTGCTGCAGATCGCGAGATCCTTTGTGCCAGGGGGTCTCGCAGGTTGGATCATCTGGCCCAAGCCCGAGCCGTTGGCGAAGCTCGAGCACACCATCGAGGTTGTCGGTCGGATTGCGGCCGACGGCAGCGAGGTGACGCCGCTCGACGAAGAGCAGGCACGGTCGGCCCTCCGTGGTCTCGCCGAAGCCGACATCGAGGCCGTGACCATCTCACTGATCAACTCGTACGCCAACGACGCGCACGAGCGTCAGGTCGCGGCCTGGGCCGCCGAGGAACTGCCGGGAATTCCGGTGTCGATCTCCAGCCACGTCCTGCCGGAGATGCGGGAGTACGAGCGCACCTTGACGACGGTGGCCAACAGCTATGTGCAACCCGAGGTTTCGAGACCATCGAGTTCAGCGACTTCATCTGCGACGACGGATGTGGTTACGGCCCATACGAACTCACCATCAAGCTGACCCGCAACGGGGAGAAGATCCATCTCGATTTCTCGGAGGCAGCGCCGTAGGCGGTGGGGCCGGTGAACTACTTCATCAACGAGAACCTGGTCCGGATGTTCTTCGGGATCTACGTGATCACGGTCGCCGATCCGCAGATCCTCTGGAACGACGGCTTCTATCCGCTGATCGACGTGACGATACCGGAGGACTCGTTCTGGAAACCGCGGTTCCCGGCCGCGCTCAACGGTCGCAACCATGGCATCGGTCGTGTCTTCGACCTCTTCGGCGGATTGCTCGGCAAGAACAACCCGGAGATCCTCAACGCGGCCGGCTTTTCATCCTCGCCGCACTTCATGTACTCCGGTCACTACGACGGCGGGCCACGCGACGGCGAGTGGTTCCAGTTGTACTCCATCGGATTTGGTGGGATTCCGGGCCGTCCGATGGGCGACGGGCCGGACGGGCACTCGTTGTGGCCGTCCTTCGTCAACATCCCGTGTGAGTACTTGGAGTCGTACTACCCACTGCGAGTTGAGCGTTGGGAGACCATCAGCGACACCGGCGGCGCGGGTCTGCATCGTGGCGGCAACGGTGTCGACGTGGCGTATCACTTCGAGGAACCCGGCACCATCGCCATCCACGACGACCGCTGGCTCACCTACCCGTGGGGTGTCAACGGTGGCAAACCCGGTGCGCGCGGGCGGAAGTGGATTCAGCGGGCCTCCGGTGAGGTCGAGGTCCTGCCGAGCAAGATCCACGACGTCCCGGTCGGTCGGGGCGACGTCCTGCACTTCGTCACCTGGGGCGGCGGCGGCTGGGGCGACCCGCTCGAGCGTGACGCCGAACTCGTCGCGCTGGAGGTCAGCCGGAAACTGGTGAGCGCGGCCGGGGCGCGCGCGGGATACGGGGTCGTGTGCAGTGACGACGGTGTTTTCGACGCGGTGGCCACGACCGCGCTGCGTGACGAGATCCGCTCGGGCCGAGGGGAACTGGCGGTCTTCGACAAGGGTCCGGAGATCGCGGAGATCTTGGCCAACTGCGAGGCCGAGACCGGTTTGCAGCCACCCCGCCCACCCGTGAACGTCCGCAAAGCCGTCGGGGCGTGAACGACATCCTCGCGTCGTACCGGGAGTCGGGATTCGCGGGCGATCTCGGCCCCGGGCGCAGCGCTGCGGTTCTCGTCATCGACGTCGCACGTGCGTACCTCGACGACTCATCGCCGCTTCGGGCTCCGGCCGAGGATGCGATCGCGGCGTGTGCGGAGCTGGTGGCGACGGCCCGGGCGTGCGCGGTGCCGGTGGTGTTCACCCGGGTCGTCTATCAGCGTGGCGGTGCCGACGGCGGATTGTTCATGCGAAAGATTCCGTCGCTCAAGGTTTTCGAGGAGGGGTCGCCGCTGGCCGACTTCGTCGACGATCCGCGGCCCGAATCCGGTGAGATTGTCGTCACCAAGCAGTATGCGAGTGCGTTCTTCGGAACATCGTTGGCCGCGTCGCTGACTGCGTCGGGTATCGACACGCTCTACATTTGCGGGCTGAGCACCAGCGGGTGCGTGCGGGCCAGTGCCACCGACGCGATGCAGCACGGGTTCCGCCCGCTTGTCGTCGCCGATGCGTGTGGTGACCGGGAACCGGCCATCCATCAGGCGAATCTCCTTGACCTACGGGCGAAGTACGCAGACGTCGTCGAACTCGAGGAGGCGTTGGCCCAGTTGCGGGCGGTTGATGCGTAGCGAGACCCGGGCATGCACCCCGCTGCCTGAGGTGTGAGGAGCGCAAGCGACGAGCCTCGAAGGCCTGGTGACGAAACCTCGCCAGGCCCTTCGAGGCTCGTCGCCAGGGCTCCTCGCACCTCAGGGAGCGGTGGGGACGTAGTCAGCGGTTGCTCGGGGTTGTCGTGTCCGCGACCGGCAGCTCGGCGAGTTCGTCGGGGAGCGGTTCGGTGTGTACGACGATCAATCGCTGGGTGGCGCGGGTCAGGGCGACGTAGAGGTCGCTGTATCCGTACCGGACGTCGTTCCCGGATTCGGCGATGATCGCGGCTGGTTCGACGACGATGGTGGTGTCGAACTCGAGTCCCTTGGCGGTGCGGACCGTGAACACGCGCGGCGGGTCGTCGAGACCGGCGTCGGCGAGGGCCGACGAGACCGTGGCTTCCAGGGATTCGGGTACGAGAACGGCGGTGAGCCCGCTGTACTGTTCCTTCGACACTTCGACGACGGCCGCCCCGATGTCGTCGGTTGGCACAGCGACGGGTGCAATTCCGTTGCTGCGCAGCGATGTAGGCGCAGTTTCCGAACCGCCGATGCGATCGAGCACGCGAATGGCGTAGCGCATGATCTCGTCGGGGGTGCGGTAGTTGACCGTCAGCTCGCGGAGCTGCCAGCGATTGGCAACATACGGTTGGAGGACCTCCCGCCAGGATCGGGTGCCCGCTTCGTCGCTGGTCTGCGCGGTGTCACCGATGATCGTCATCCAGCGATTCGGTATGCGGCGCATGATCATTCGCCACGCCATCGCCGACAGCTCCTGCGCTTCGTCGATGATGACGTGCCCGAAGGTCCAGGTGCGATCCTCGTAGGCGCGTTCAGCCGTGGTGGCGCGTCGTATCTCGGTCTGTCGGGCCGCCAGCTGTTCGGCGTCGATCAGGTCGTAGGCCATCAGGATCTCGGGGTCGAGTTCGTCTTCGATGTCCTGTGGGGCGGAGCCGGTCAGAATGTCCAGGGCGTCCTGCGCCTCGGCCAGTTGTCGACGCCAGCGTTGGCGTTCGGCGCGTTCTGCGTCGTCGGTTCCGTAGCCGACCAGTTCGGCGAGCTCATCGAGGAGCGGGACGTCGGCCGGGGAGAAGTCGGCGCCGTCGGACGACTGTGTGCCGACTGGCCGCTCCAGTGCTGAGCGGTCCTCGGCCGACCAGCCGGGGGTCGCCTTGCGGATGGCTGCCGGGTCGGTGAGGAACTCGCGCAGTAGATCCTGCGGCGTCAAGGCCGGCCAGAATCGTGCAAGCTCGGCGCGGATGTCCGGGTCACGGCTCATATCGTCGCGGATGTCGGCAATGTCGGTGGAGCTCAGCAGTTGTGAGCCGTCGAGCAGGCTGGAACCGATGGTGTTGGCATGTCGGACGGCGAGTTCGTCGAATGCCGCGCGGAGGAACGCACGCTGCGCGAGGTTGTGCGGACGACGGGTGCTGCGCGCCTTGCCGCGTGCGCTCTTGATCAGAGCCGAGTCGATTTGCACTTGATAGCCGTCGAAATCGACATCGATGGGTCGGCCGGGCAGCGATTGCTGGGCGCGGACCGCGCGTTTGAGCACGTCCACCATGCTCAGATTTCCCTTGACCACAGCGGCTTCTCGAGTGTCGGTGGCTGCGGCATGAACGCCGGGGAAGAGGTTCCCGACGGTCGAGAGCAACACTCCCGATTCACCCAGCGACGGAAGGACCTGCCCGATATAGGTGAGGAAGTCGTCGTTGGGTCCGACGATCAGGATTCCGCTGCGCGCCAACAGTTCTCGGTGCGTGTACAGCAGGTACGCCGCGCGATGCAGCGCCACTGCAGTCTTGCCCGTGCCCGGTCCGCCCTGGATGACGGTGACGCCACGGTGCGTGGACCGGATGATGAGGTCCTGTTCGCGCTGGATCGTCTCGACGATGTCGGTCATCTCGCCGGTGCGGGCCACGTTGAGCGCTGCGACCAGCGCCGACTCGTTGACCACGTCACCGTTGCCCACATCGTCGAAGTTCGCCTGGTCGCCGGTGAGGTGTTCGTCGCTGACGCCGCGTACCTTTCGGCTCCGGGTACGGACATGCCTGCGGCGCGCGACGTCCTCCGGAGCGGCAGGCGTGGCGAGATAGAAGGGTCGCGAGAGCGGCGCGCGCCAGTCGAGCAGCAGAGTGGAGTCGGCTGCCTCCTCGTCGCGGTCGCCATTGTCGCGGACGCCGTCGTCGAGGACCCCGATACGTCCGATGCGCCTAATCTCGCCATCGTCGAGATCGAGCCGACCGAAGTACAGATTATGTTCGGCCGCATCGAATTTGGCGAGATCCTCGGTGTACATGCGTTCGTAGGACTCGCGTTCGGACCGGGCTTGCGGCGTCCCGCCGGATTCGCTCAGCGTGGTCGACAGGCGATTGCGCGTGGTGGTCCGCATGCGGTCCAATCGGCCGTAGACGCGGTCGAGGTGTTCTTGTTCCTCGTCGAGTCGGGGGTCGGCGTCCGGGGGCACGGCCGTCATGCTTCACCTCCGTGCGGGACAGCGGCGGTCGTTGGCCAGGCGGGGAAAGCCAGTCCGTGGGTCCGAATGTCGTCGGCGACGCGGGCGGCGATCGTGGGCTCGGCGAGCCGACGGCAGACCTGCTCCGCGCGGCCCCGCAGCACGGGACTGTGCAGACGTCCGTGAAGCCAGTCGAAGACGTCCTGCTGTGTGCCGAAAGACAGAGGTCGGCCGGCCGGATCGCCGAGCGCGCCATGCCGGGACACGTAGAGCGCGAAGGACTCAGCGACGGGTGGGTTCAAAGGGTGGTCGTGCGTGGTCACTGTCAATCGATCGTAGTTGGGTTCGGTCTCGTCCAGGGTGGCCAGTTCGTCGGCGTGCAGCCAAGCGGCCATCGTGGTCAGCGACGCGCCGGGCGATGTGATCGGGGTGGCCGGAACGTAGCCGCGCCTCGACACATGTGCCGAATGGCCGACCGCGAGGTTACCCACCTCGAGAGCGAATAGCTCGACGCTGTGTCCTAGTTTGACCCTCATCACACTCGACGATGCGTTGGAGCCGACGGCGACCACGAGTACTCCGCCGACGCGAGACGGTCGGTGCAGCGGGGTAGCGACAGCGGACGCGGGCACCCACGGGTATTGGTGGGGTGGGTGCACCGCGTCCGGGTTGTTTGGTGGCGTCGTCAGGTGTGCGCTGCCTTCAGCTGCGGGCCTTGCGCCAGCGGCGGCGGCCCTCGTCGGCGGTGTGGCTTGCGGTGTCGCCCGCCGCCTCGGCAAATGCCCGTGCCGACTCGGCGAGCTCGGTCGAGAGCTCGCGTGCGGCGTCGGCGAGGTCCGCGCTACGCGCCTTGGCAGTCTCGGCGAGTTGCGGCGCCTTGTCGCGGGCGGTCTCGGCCAGGTCGGCACTGCGCGACTTGACGGTCTCGGCGATCTGCGGGGCCTTGTCGCGTGCGGTGTCGGCGAGTTCGGCCGACCGGCCCTTGGCCACCTCGGCCAGTTCCGCGGAACGCCCACGTGCTGCGTCGGCGATCTCGGGGACGCGCTTGCGGGCGAAGCGTGCGAACCCGGTCGACTTCTCGCGTGCGGCGTCGGCGACCTCGGGTGCCCGGTCACGGATCAGCTCGGCCACCTCAGCTGCGGCTCCCGATGCCTTCTCGGCGAACTCTGCGGACCGTTCGCGCGCGGTCTCGGCGAGTTCGGGTGCGTGTTCGCGGAACTTCGCCGCGGCCTCCGCTGACCGCTCCGACAGCAGATGCGCCCCTTCTTTGAGGTATTCGCCCGCTTCCGACGAACGCTCACCGAGAACCTCAGCACCGTCCTGCGTGCGTTCGCGCAACGACTCCCAGGTGGTGGCGCCTGCCGCGGCGCCGATGGGCAGCGCCGCGGTGATCGCGTCACCTGCGGCACTGGCCTTGCGCTTG